>JAPPLJ010000033.1 GCA_028819475.1 Rhodospirillaceae bacterium | reverse complement strand
CCCCCCCCCCCCCCCCCCCCCGGGGGGGGGGGGGGGGGGGCCCCCCCCCCCCCCCTTGCTGCGGTTGTGGCATCGCGGGAATCTGGCATCGGCGCGGCGGTGGGCGACCCCTCCCCTAACCCCTCCCCCAAGGGGAGGGGGATTCCGGCGCTAGCTTCGTTTCCGATTGCCGGGTTCCGCAGAGGTATCTGCGTTGCGGGTCAGGTCGAGTTTCGACAGATCGACCGGCGCGTTGAACAGCCAGTCCTTGAAATCCTTGTATTCGGTGTACTCGGTTGCAGATTCAGGGCCTTTCGCCGCCCCGCCGATCCCGGCTTCGAGGAGATCGAAGTCCGCTCGCGAGACGATCATTGCACAGTCCTTGCCGCGCCGGGTGACGTGTTGCGGTCCTTCCTGCAGAGCCCGCCGGACCAGTTCGCTGAACCCGGATCTGGCTTCCGACATAGACCATGTCGTTGATTTCGCGTTCATACCGCTCCGGTTCGTGCCGATACCCGACTATACTACACCCCCAGCGCCGCCCGGAACCGCTCCTTGAGCAGCGCCCCGTCGCGCGGCGGCAGGACGAGGTCGTGTTCCGCCGGCTCGATCTTGAGCGTGACGAAGACCGGGCCGCGGGCGCTCCGGGCGAGGGAGACCGCTTCTTCGAGCCGTGCCGCGCTGCCGACCGTGGCGACGACCGGAATGCCGCTCGCCTTGGCGACCGCCGCGAGGTTCGTGCCGCGGCCGGTGTTGCTGCGCTGCATCCCGGTTTCGCCGTAGCGCTCGTTGTCGAGTACGACGATGGCGAGGTTGGCCGGCTTGCGCGCCCCGACGGCGGTCAGGCTGCCCAGGCCCATCAGCATCTCGCCGTCGCCGGTCACGACCAGCACGCGCTTCTCCGGCTGCGCCAGCGCCAGGCCGAGCCCGATCGGCACCGCGCCGCCCATCGCGCCCCACAGCGGGAAGGTCAGGTCATGGTCGCCGGCGGCGGTGCAGTCCCAGGCCGGGGCGCCCAGCCCCGCGACGACGAGCAGGTCGCCGCCCCGGTTCCCGAGCAACGCAGCAACGGCCGCGCGGCGGTCAAGCATCGCTCTCTCCCGCGCCGTGGAAGCCCTTGAAGCCGATCAGGGACTGGGCGAGCTGAAGGCAGATCCGCCGGTCCCCTTCGAACGCGTCCGCCCCCGCCTGCGCCAGCGCCGACCCGACTTCGGCCGCATTTTCTACCCGGCGCACGTCCACGCCCATCGCGTCGAGCAGGGCGGGCATGGCCCGGCCGGTCGATTCCTGCCACGGGTTGGTCTCGCCCGGCTCGCCGCGCATGGTCACCAGCATGAGCAGCGGCATGCCGCAGACCCGCGGCAGGCTCAGCATGTTCGGGATGTTGCCGACGCCGGAGGACTGCATCGCGGCGAGCGCCCGCTGCCCGCCCAGCCAGGCGCCACAGCATTGGGCGACCGCATCCTCCTCGGTCGCGACCGACGTCATGGCGATGCTGTCCTCCGCCGCCGCGAGGTCGAGAAACCGGGTCAGGCCGGCGTCGGGCACATAGGCGATCTGCCGGACGTCGAGCGCACGCAGCGCCGCGACGGCGTCGGCGGACCAGTCGGCCGCAGCAGGAGGATCGGTATCGGTCAAGGGTCGATGGCCGGATGGGGTCGGGTATTGGCAGGCCGGTTAATCCGCCGTTTCGCCGGGTCTCGTCAACCGGGCTTTGAGCCGGTCCAGTCCGAGCACCGTCAGGCCGGCCAGCAGGCCCCAGAAGGCCGAGCCGGTATCGAGCAGCGAGACCCCGGAGGCGGTCACCGCCAGGGTGACGATGGCGGCGAAGCGGTCGGTCTCGTCGCGCAGGGCGCTGCCGGCGGCGACGACCAGCGGCGAGATCAGCGCCAGGCCGGCGATCGTCGCGATCAGGGCCGCCGGCAGGCTGGCAAACAGCGCGACGAAGGAGGCCGCGAACAAGCCGAGGAACAGGTAGCCGAGGGCATAGACCGGCCCGGTCAGCCAGCGCTTGGCCGGGTCGGGATGGGCGTCCGGCGCACAGCAGATCGCGGCGGTGATCGCGGACAGGTTGGCCGTGTGCGCGCCGAACGGCGCCGTCGCCGCCGAGGCGAGCCCGGTCACCAGCAGGATCGGGCGGGTCGGCGGCGCATAGCCGAACGAGCGGAGCACGGCATAGCCGGGCAGGTTCTGCCCCGCCATGGTGACGAGATAGAGCGGCAGGCCGAGGCCGATCAGGACGCCCGGTTCGAATACCGGCCGGACCGGGACGGGTTCGGTCATCCGCAATGTCAGGGCCATGTCTTCGGCCAGGCCGAGGATGCGGGCGAGCAGGACGCCGGCGATCAGCACGACGATGACCGCCCAGGACGGGCTGACCGCCCGGACCGCCAGGAACAGCAGGACCAGCGGGAGTACGAGCGCCGGCTCGACCCCGGCCTGCACGAAGACCTCCAGCACGAAGCGCAGGAGAATGCCGGCGAGCATGGCCGCCGCAACCGCCACGGGCAGTTTCTCGACCAGCCTGCCGAGCGGCTTCGCGGCGGCGGTCAGCACGATCAACCCCGCCGCGGCGAGGAACGCGCCGACCGCTTCGGCCATGCCGATGCCGGCCGTGCCGACGATGAGCGCGGCGCCGGGCGTCGACCAGGCGGCGACAGAGGGAATCCGGTAGCGGATGCTGAGCACGGCGGTCGAAGCGGCGGTCGCGAGGCAGATCATGGCGAGCCACGAGGCGGTCTGCGCCTCCGTCGCGCCGAGCGCCTGCGCCGCGGAGACGACCAGCGCGATCGTGCTGCCGAACCCGACCAGGACCGCAACCAGGGCCGCATTGACGATAGACAGTCTCATGGCGGCGGAGGCGTAGCGCTTCGGCTCCCGCGGCGCAAACCGGGAGACGCGGCCTTGCGATGAATTGCCTTGCGATGAATTGAAAGAACCGGCGTCCGGCCTAGCCCCACACCCGCCCGGCGACCGTCAGCATGACTTCCAGCTTGCGCCATTGTTCGTCTTCGCTGAGCAGGTTGCCGCCGATGCCCGACGCGAAGCCGCATTGCGGGCTGATCGCCAGCTGCCCGATATCGATGAAGCGGGTGGCCTCCTCGATCCGCGCGATCAGGGCGTCGGCGTCTTCGAGCGCGCCCGTCTTGGTCGTGATCAGGCCGAGCACGACCGTCGGCCCGCCCTTCGGCACGAAGCGCAACGGCTCGAACCCGCCGGCCCGTTCCGTATCGTATTCCAGCAGCAGCCGGTCGAATTTCAGGCTGGCGAAGAGCAATTCGGCGATGCCGTCGTAGGTGCCCTCGCGGTGCCACATGGAGGCGCGGTTGCCGCGGCAGATGTGCAGGCCGAAACAGGCCTTGCCCCGGTGCCCCTCGATTGCGGCGTTGGAGGCGGCGACGGCGTTGCGGAGATTCGCCACCGGGTCCTCGCCGCGCGCCGCCATGCGCTCCAGGGTCGCCCGGTCGACATAGCCGGTGTAGCTCGGCTCATCGAGCTGCACATAGGGGCAGCCGGCCGCGACGATCTCGCCGACCATCCGGTTCTGGATCGCCGCGACATCGTCGAGAAAGGCTTGCCGGTCGGTGTACCAGGGCGCGGATTTATCGAGATCGCACATCTGGGATACCCGGTCCGGCCCCATCAGCATGACCTTCGCCGGCGCCGCCGCCGCCTCTTCCAGGAACAGGAACTCGTCCAGCGGCGCGTTGCGGCGCAGGGCCAGCCTGCCGGTCGCCGGCGCCTTGAAATGTTCGACCGCGTCGGCGCCCCGCGTGCCTGGCGTCTCGCCCTCCATAAGGTTGTCCGGACTGGCAAGAAAGGCCCGCCACGAGCCTTCCCACTGGTCCCAGCCCGCGACCTCGGAGAAGCTGACCTGCCAGTTCAGCCGGCGATACTCGCCGTCGCTGACGACCGGCAGGCCGGTCGCTTCCTGTTTTGCGACGACCGCGCGGATCGCATCGTCCTGGGCTGCGGTGAGCGCGTCCCCGTCGATCTCGCCCCGGCCGCGGGCGAGAAAGGCGTCGATCAGCGATTGCGGCCGCAGCAGGCTGCCGACATGATCGACGCGCAGATCGTTCAGCTCGGTCATGGGCTTCCTCGTCGTAGCGGATTTGACGCCCGATGGGCGAACGCCGGATCGCTTCCTTCAGAGCGTAGTCGCCTCGTTCCGGACCGGCCAACAAAATGAACTCGTTCCATTGATCGTGCAGTGTCGGGGTTTTTTCCGACGGCGGGAGGATGCCGGCGAACACTTCAAACGCTGCTTGTTCGTCGAAGTCCAAGAAAGATAACAATGCCGCCCCGGATTTATTCCGGGGCCCAGGGTCGTCCCGAAAGACGTCAGCCTGCGGCTCCTTCGACAAGCTCAGGGCAGGCTCCTGGTCCCCGGCTCTCCGCTTCGCTCCGTCCGGGGTGGCATTGAGGGGCGGTTTATGGCGTTGGCGATCTAAACGGCAGTGGCCGCAAACGTATAGTCAGAAGCATTGGCCCCAACCAATTTCCGCAGTGTTCCGACTATTGTGCGGTCCGAAATACTTGTCTCCCTTCCGGGCTGCTTGAGGCCGCGCGGGCGCGCCGGCGGCTGCCCTTCACGGTCGAACCCGGCGCTGCCGATTTTATCTTTCTGAAAAGATAAATCAATTTTATATTTCTCGCAAGATAGTTTTGTGGAATCGTGTGCAGGACAGCGACCGGGGACCGGATGTCCGAACGCCTGACAACGCAAGAGTTGCTGAGCCGCCTGCGCGAGAACTGGCCGGACGTTTGTTCGCCTGAATCCGATGTCGTGCTTGCTTTGATCCGTCTTCACGGCCTTGTGCGCACGCAGACCGACAGGGTGCTGAACGAACACGATCTCACACCGGCGGCGTTCGAGGTCCTCGTCGCGCTGCGGTCGATGCCGCCACCGAGACAACTGACACCGACCGAGCTCTATCGCGTCAATCTGATAAGCTCCGGCGGGCTGACGAAAGTCCTCAAGACGCTCTCCGGGCGAAATCTGATCGAACTGGTGTCGAACCGGGCCGATGGCCGAAGCAAGATCGTCAAGCTGACGGCGAAAGGCCGTCGGCTCGTGGAAACGGCGACCAGGAAGGTTTCCGCCCAGGACCGGTCCCTGTTTGCCGGCGATCTCAGCCCGCCGCAGATCGAACGACTGAGAGCCTCCCTTCTCGCAACGCTTGCCGCGCTTGAAGAAGGCGGGGCTCATGGACGGCACATCCGCAAGGCAGATTCGGAGGACCAGACGTGATCCAACTCAAGCCGCTTTTTCGCATCAACGCGAGCGTGGCCGAGCCGCAGACGACGCCGCAGGGCCCGGTCGGGGATCGTCGATTCATCCCGGTCACCGGTGGAACATTTGAGGGCGAGCGCCTGCGCGGGGAAATGTTGGCGGGCGGATCCGATTGCCAACTGATACGTGCGGACGGAGTGGCCGAACTCGACGTCCGGGTCGCCCTTCGGTGCGACGACGGGGTGATCATTTTCGTGAAGGGCCTCGGCCTGCGGCATGGCCCGGCCGAGGTCATGCAGCGCGTGGCAGCGGGAGAAGACGTGGATCCGCGGGAATACTACTTCCGCGAGGCCATCATGTTCGAGGCGCCGCCCGGGGCCTATGAATGGCTCAATCGCGTGCTTGCCATCGGCACCGGACGAAGAGACCCCAACGCGGTCATCCTGGAGGTGTTTGAAGTCATTTAGGCGGTCGGTCACGGGCTGCCGTTGCGCTGCCTATGAACTCTCCCCGGTCCGTTTCCGGCCAATAGCGGACGATCCCTCAAAGCACGGGCCCGCAAAGCACAGGCCCGCAAAGCACAGGCAGCGTCGGGAGTGGATCGCAAAGAGGCCTCCACCCACGGCTCGTCGCGCCGCTCCGTCCGGAATACTTGTCTCCCTTCCGGGCTGCTGAAATGATATCGACAAACGATCGATCGTATTTCGGAGGATCATTCGTCGTGACCGGTTCCAATTCCGCCCGGCCGCCCTTCAGGGTCGAGCATGTCGGGAGTTTCGTCCGGCCCGGCCGGCTGCTGGAGGCCGCCCGGGCGCACAAGGCCGGCAAGCTCGGCGACCGGGCGTATCTCGACGTCCAGAACGACTGCATCGCGGAGATCGTCGCCTTTCAGGACGGGATCGGCCTGCCGTCGGTCACCGACGGGGAGTTCCGGCGCCGGGTCTGGTCCGGCGGCCTGACGGAAGCGCTCGACGGGATGGGGCTGAAGGCGGAGGGTATGCTCAGCTTCCACTCCGAGAGCGCGGAATACGGCGTGCCGCCCTCGCCCTATGCCGAGGACCGGCTGTCCCGCCGGCGGCCCATCGTGACCGGCGACTACGAATATGTGGCGTCGCTCCGGCCGAAGGGCGTGCCGAAGGTCACCATCGCCTCGCCCGCAGTCCTGCATTTCTGGCTCGGCGACGGCAGCTTCAACCCGGAGGTCTACGCCGGCCGCGACGCCTTCTTCGCCGACCTGATCGCCATCTTCCGCGAAGAGATCGCCGACCTGGAACGGGCCGGCTGCCGCTACGTCCAGCTCGACGACACCGCGCTGCCCTGCAATTGCGACGAGCGGGCACGGGCGGCCGTCGCGGCGCGCGGCGAGGATCCGGACGAACTGACCGAGGCCTATGTCCGGCTCATCAACGCATGCGTCGGCGAACGGCGCGACGACACCTTCGTCGGCCTGCACATGTGCCGGGGCAACCTGAAGACCATGTGGATGGCCGAGGGCGGCTACGAACCCATCGCGGAGCGGCTGTTCGGCGGGCTCGATGTCGACGCGTTCTTCCTGGAATACGACACCGCGCGGGCCGGCGATTTCCGGCCGCTGCGCTTCCTGCCGCCGGGCAAGACGGCCGTGCTCGGCCTGGTCAGTACGAAAACGCCCGAACTGGAAGCGAAGGACGACCTCAGGCGGCGCATCGACGAGGCGGCCCGGTTCGCGCCCCTGGAGCAGCTGAGCCTGAGCCCGCAATGCGGATTCTCTTCGGCCGGCGGCGGCGGCCAGGTCATGGATCGCGACGGCATCCGCCGCAAGATGGACCTGATCCAGGCCGTCGCCGCCGAGGTCTGGGGCTGATCGGGGAAGTCCGGTGCAGAAGCGAGACCTCCGGCTTCCGAAGTCGCGGCGCGAAATCGCGGACATCCAGCGCGCCAGAAAGCCGCTCGCCGTCGAGAACGCGAAACGCGCGCAATACTACCGGGGCCGGCTCGACCATATCGATACCGGCCGCCTCGACGATCCGGAGGAATGGGCCAAAATCCCGATTGTCGACAAGGAAATCCTGCGCGACATCGGCGTCGGAAATTTCGAGGACCGGTTCTGCATCGCGCCGCGCGGCGAGATCGCCGAATACTGGCGCTCCGGCGGGGCGACCGGCGTGCCGCTCTACTATCCGCGCACCCATGCCGACATGGAATACAGCTATCTCCAGCTCTGCCGCTGCTGGGCGATCGCCGGCGCCCGGGACGGCGACTTGTGCCACATGTCGTTTCCGCTCGGCGTCCATCCGGCGGGGCAGCTCTGGGCCCGGACGGCCAACCAGAGCGGCGTCGGCGTGATCTGGGCCGGCTCCGGCGCCGGCACCCCGTCCCAGGTCCAGCTCGACCTGGTCCTGTCGCTCCGGCCGACGATCTGGATGGGGATGCCGAGCTACGGATTGCACCTGGCCAACCTTGCCGACAACCAGGGCATCGACCTGGCCGGCCACACCGTCGAGCGCATCCTCGTCGGGGCCGAGGCGCTCTCGGACGCCAAGCGGGAGAAGCTGGAGCGGGCCTGGGGCGCGGAGGTCAACGACCTGTTCGGCATGACCGAGATCGGCATTCTCGGCGCCGACAGCCGGCACCACGAGGGTTTCCACGTCTGGACCGACCAGGCGGTGTTCGAGGTCGTCGACGAAACGACCGGCCTGCCGGTCCCCGAGGGCGAACCGGGCCTGATGGTCATCACGCCGCTGTTCGTCAACAACGCGACGCCGTTCCTGCGCTGGAGTTCGGGCGATATCGTCCGCATGTATGAAAGTTCGAGCCTGGACGGCCCGTTTTCCGTCTTCCCGGTGATGCGGCACGCCCATCGCACCGTCGGGTTCTTCAAGGTGCGCGGGATCAATATCAACCATGCCGAGTTCGAGGATTTCGTCTTCCGCATCCCGGAGATCAACGATTTCCAGGTCGAGCTGCGCAACGACGGCGGACCGGACATCTTCCATGTCGCGATCGAAGTCAGGCGCGGCAGCGACGCCGCGGCCGTTGCCGAAGGGCTGGCCGGCGAGGTCCGCGAGACCTTCGAGGTCCGCCCGGAGATCGAACTGCTGGAGACCGGCACCCTCGCCCGGGCCTTCGAAAGCAGCGTCAAGGCGCCGCGTTTCGTCGACCGGCGATAGACCGGAATTTCCGCCGGCGGGCGAGAGGCAGAGGAAGAAGGGCTGATGTTCGTTGCAATGAACCGGTTCCGCATCGCGCGGGGACGCGAGGCGGATTTCGAGCGGGTCTGGGCGGAACGCGATACGCATCTCGACGGCGTGCCGGGCTTCCTGGAATTCCGTCTCCTGCGCGGCCCGGAGGCCGACGACCATACGCTCTACGCCTCCCACTCGATCTGGACCGACCGGGGCGCCTTCGAGGCCTGGACCCGGTCCGAGGCCTTTCGCAAGGCCCATGCCGGCGCCGGGGAACGCCGCGACCTCTATCTCGGCCATCCCGAGTTCGAAGGCTTCGAAACCGTGCTCGACCGGTAGCGCCGGACCGGGCTTGCATTCCGGCAGTTCCTGTGATGTTGGACGGCAGGGCATCCCGGAGAAAGGGCGGCACGATGGACACCTCCGTCTTTACCGGCTGCATCCCGGCGCTGATGACGCCGTGCACGGCGCGGGGCGAACCGGACTTCGACCGGCTGGTCGATACGGCGCAACGGCTGATCGCAGCCGGCATGCGCGCGGTGGTCTATTGCGGCTCGATGGGCGACTGGCCGCTCCTGACCGACGCCCAGCGCCGGGACGGCGTCGCGCGGCTCGCTGCGGCCGGCGTACCGGTGATCGTCGGGACCGGGGCGCAGAATCCGAAGCTGGCCGCAGCGCACGCCGCCCATGCCCAGGCCTGCGGGGCGCAGGGGCTGATGGCGATCCCGCGGGTGCTGTCGCGCGCGACGTCGCCGGCGGCGCAGCGGGCGCATTTCGCGGGCATCCTCGCCGCGGCGCCGGACCTGCCGGCGGTGATCTACAACAGCCCCTACTACGGCTTCGAGACGAAGGCCGACCTGTTCTTCGACCTGCGGCGGGATCATCCGAATCTGGTCGGTTTCAAGGAATTCGGCGGCGCAGCGGCGCTCAGCTACGCCGCCGAGCACATCACCGGCCGCGACCCCGGCCTGTCGCTGCTGGTCGGCGTCGATACCGCGGTCTATCGCGGCTATGTCCGCTGTGGCGCGACCGGGGTCATCACCGGCATCGGCAACGTGCTGCCGCGGGAGGTCCTGCAACTGGTCGCGCTGTGCGAACGGGCGGCGGCCGGCGACGCCACCGCCCGGCGGCTGGCGCAGGAACTCGACGAGGCGCTGGCCGTGCTCGCCTCTTTCGACGAAGGGCCGGACCTGGTGCTATACTACAAGCACCTGATGACGGTGGCGGGCCATGCCGGCTACGACCGACATTTCAACGCCACGGACGCGCTGAGCGAAAGCCAGCGTTGCCATGCCGAGGCCCAGCTCGCCCTGTTCAGGGCGTGGCATGCCGGCTGGATGAAAGACCCGGACGCGGCCCGCCTGTGCGCGTAGTCGATTCCCACACCGCGGGCGAGCCGACCCGCACGATCGTCGAGGGCGGCCCGGAATTGGATTCTGACCTGGGCGACGGCACGCTTGCCGACCGGGCGGCGCGGTTTGAGGCGGACCATGCCTGGGTCCGCAGCGCCCTGCTGACCGAACCGCGCGGCTTCGACGCCATGGTGGGCGCTTTGTTGTGCGCGCCGGACGATCCGTCCTGCGCCACCGGCGTCATCTTCTTCAACCCCGCCGGCAATCTCGGCATGTGCGGCCACGGCACCATCGGCGTGGCGGCAACGCTCGCCTTCCTCGGCCGGATCGCGCCGGGCGCGCACCGGATCGAAACGCCGGTCGGCGTCGTTACGGTCGACCTGAAGACCGCCAACATTGCGGCGGTCGAGAATGTCGAGAGCTATCGCTTGCACGCCGGCGTAACGGTCGAGGCCGAGGGGCTGGGGGCCGTGACCGGCGACGTGGCGTGGGGCGGCAACTGGTTCTTCCTGTGCAAGGAGCCGCCGGTAACGCTCGAAACGGCGCACATCCCGGCGCTGACCGACGCGGCGCTCAAGGTGCGGGCGGCGCTCGCCCGTGCCGGCATTACCGGCGCGGACGGCGCGGAGATCGACCATATCGAGTTCTTCGGCCCGCCCGTGTCGCCGGCAGCGGACAGCCGCAATTTCACCCTCTGTCCGGGCGGCGCCTACGACCGCTCGCCCTGCGGCACCGGCACCAGCGCCAAGCTCGCCTGTCTCGCCGCCGACGGCGCCCTGGCGCCGGGCGCGGCCTGGGTCCAGGAAAGCATCATCGGCAGCACCTACCGCGCGCACTACCGGGCCGGCGCCGGCGGCGGCATCGTCCCGACCGTCGAGGGACAGGCCTTCGTCGTCGGCGAAACGGTCCTGCATTTCGCGCCGGACGACCCCTACCGGGCCGGGATCGGTGCGCAGACCATGACAATGGCAAAAAAACCGGGCTAAAGTCCGTTCCACGCCGGAAATGCCGGCATGGGACAACGACGGAAACCGCATGACCGCAGACCGGCGCAATCCTTCAGGCAGGCCCGGATGACCGTATCCAGCATGACCGGCTATGCCCGCGCCGAGGGGGCGCTGGACGGGACGGCCTGGTTCTGGGAGGCGCGCAGCGTCAACAGCAAGGGCCTGGACGTCCGCTGCCGTGTGCCGGCGGGCTGCGAGGCGATCGACGCCGCGGCGCGCAAGGCCGCCGCCGCCGCTTTCGCGCGCGGTGCCCTGTCGCTGTCGCTTCAGATTGACCGGGGCGAGCGGCAGGCTGCGCTCAGGATCAACGAGACGGCCTTGGAACAGGTTCTGGCGCTTCAGGGCGCCCTGGGAGAGCGGGTCGATCCGGCGCCGCCGCGCCTCGATACCCTCTTGACGATCCGCGGCATCGCCGAGACCGTCGAGCCGGCCGAGGACTCCGCGGCGGTGGCGGCGCGCGAACGGGCGATACTGGACACGCTCGCCGACGCCTTCGAGGGACTGGCGGCGGCGCGGACGGAAGAGGGCGCCCGCCTGCTTTCCCTGCTGCGGGCCCATCTCGCCGGGATCGAGCGGCTGGCCGCCGCCGCCGCCGAAACGGCCGAAGCCCAGCCGGCCATGCTGCGGCAGCGCCTCGAGAAGCAGGTCGCGGACCTGCTCGAGGCGCGGGTCGGCGTCGGCGAGGAGCGCCTGGCCCACGAGGCCGCGCTGCTGGCGGCGAAGGCCGATATCCGCGAGGAGATCGACCGGCTGGCCAGCCATATCGCGGCGGCGGGCGCCCTGCTCGACGAGGGCGGCGCCATCGGGCGGAAGCTGGATTTCCTGTGCCAGGAGCTCAACCGGGAGGCCAATACCCTGTGTTCCAAGGCCGCCGACATCGCGCTCACCCGGATCGGCCTCGATCTCAAGGCCGCCATCGAGCAGCTCCGCGAGCAGGTGCAGAATGTCGAGTAGCGCAAGCGGCGGCGGCCGCGGTATCAAGCGGCGCGGCCTGATGCTGGTGCTGTCGTCGCCGAGCGGCGCGGGCAAAACGACGATCTCGCGCGCGCTGCTGGACGGCGACGGCAACCTCACCCTGTCCGTCTCGGTCACCACGCGAGAAAAGCGGCCAGGCGAAGAAGATGGCGTCGACTACCACTTCATCGACCGGGCGCGGTTCGACGCGATGGCGAAGGCCGGCGATCTGCTGGAGCATGCCGAAGTGTTCGGCAACGGCTACGGCACGCCGCGCGCCGAGGTCGAGGCGGCGCTGGCCGCCGGGCGCGATGTGCTGTTCGACATCGACTGGCAGGGCACCCAGCAACTCAAGGCGGCGAAGCGGGACGACGTCGTCAGCGTTTTCGTCCTGCCGCCCTCGACCGGGGAGCTTGAGCGGCGGCTGCACAGCCGCGCCCAGGACAGCGCCGAAACCGTGCGCGCGCGCATGGCCAAGGCCTCCGACGAGATGAGCCACTGGGCGGAGTATGACTACATCGTCATCAACCGGGAGATCGGCGCGAGCGTCCGCCAGGCCCGTTCGATTCTCGAAGCCGAACGGTTGAGGCGGGAGCGGCAGATCGGCCTGCACGGCTTTGTCGGGAAACTGCGAAGAGGGTAGGGCGGCCCCTTCGACAAGCTCAGGGCAGGCTCTCGATACGGCGCTGGTGCGCCTACTCGGGACGAGGCCCCTCGATATCGCGCCGCCGCCACGTCCCATGCGCGGCTCGGCGGGACCTAGAACCGCGCCTCGATGCGTAGCCCGACCGTGTGCTCGGGCTCCACGCCCGCGCCGCCGCCCGCCGAGTTGTCGTTGGCCACCTCGCGCCGCGTCGCTTCCAGCGACAGGTCGAGCGAGCCGGCGCCCGCGGCACGCGAGAGCCGCCAGCCGAGACGGTAGTCGCGCGCCGCCTCCGACAGCCCGAAGCCCAGCTCCGGCGTCGAGGTGAAGCCGTCGCCGAACGCCGCGAAGCCGTAGCCGAACCGCACCTCAAGGCGCCGCCGCGACAGCAGCCCGCCGTCCTTCGCGCCGTTGTCGTTCGCCGCGAGACCGGCAAGCGTGCCGCGTTCGAGCAACGCGTCCGCGCCGCCCGAGGCCTGCCCGCCCATCGTCTGCGTCAGCGTCAGACTCGGACCCCGGCCGGCCCGCGCGCTCTCGGCCCGCGGCGTCCAGGACAGCGCGCCCGAGATCCCGGCCTCGCGGAAGCCCTTGGACTTGTGGCTCATCAGCCCCCGGCCCTTCAGGTCCACGCTCAGGCCGCGCTCCGGGTCCGTCCAGGCGATGCCGCCGCCGACATCCACCCCGAAGCCGGTCTCGGCGTCGCCGCCGTCCTGGCGCACGCCGATCTCGATGCTCGGCCTCAGTTCCGCCCCGCCCTCGAAGCGGAACGGCCGCGAGCCCTCAAGGCCCAGCCTGAGCCGCGTCACCTCGGCGCTTGCGCCCGCAAGCCCCGGCACCGACGCCGAGCGCGTGCGCACCCCCATCGCGTCGGTCTTCACCGCAAGCTCGAAGCCGCCCTCGTCCGGCGCCTGCACCAGCGTGCCGCGCAGGCCGACCGCGCCCATCGCGAGCTCAAGGTCGGTGCGGATCGCCGCCTGCGACGTGCCGTCCTCGTTCGCCAGCGTCACCGTCAGCGTGCCCTCGCCGTAGCCCGCCACGCCCCAGACCGAGATCCGCTCGCCCAGCGCCTGGCGGACCCACGGATAGAGCCCGGTCAGGGTCGAGGACACCGAGCCGCGCCCGGTCTCCGAGCGGTAGCCGCCATCGCCGATGCTGTGCCCGAGGATCAGGCCCAGCGTGGTCCGCTCCCGGCTCCAGTCGGCGCCCAGGAACGCGCTCACCACCTCGCCGTCGACCGTGAGCGCGCCGTCGCGCCCGTCGAAGCGCGACACCGTCCCCCGGCCCCAGAACGCGTAGTGCCCGGTCCGCGCATCGCCCGCCGCGAGCGAGAAGGAGCTCCCGAGCAGGAACTCGCGCTCCGTCATGCCCCGGCCCTGGAGCGGGTGCCGGGTCGTCCCCTCCGGGTCTCCTGCACCCCCGGCTCGAAGGTCGGGGGCCGCTCTCCCCGATTTGGGACGCAGACGCGTCGCGTTCGCCTCCGACGCCGCAAGGCTGCCGCTGCTCCCGCGCACCTCCTCCGACGTTGTGCGCCCGCCCAGCGCTGCCATCATGAGGTCCATGTCGGTCTCGATCGGCGCCTGGCCCTCCGGCGCCCCGGCCGCGCCGACCCGTTGGCCGCCGAGGGTCACCTCCGTGCCGGGAGCCCGTGCCGCCCCCATCCGGCCCTCCACCGCATCGATCACCTGGTCCGCAACCGTGCGCCCGAAGCGCGCGAGCCACGCAGCCGGTATCGGGTCGGAGTTGGTGATGGTGCCCGTCGCCTCCCCCCGGTTGATGGCGATGGTCTTCGACGCGTCGTCGCACAGTTCCGCGTCGCTGATCCTGACCTGCACCGTCTCCCCGCCGTCGTCGATCGGGTCGTCGAGGATGCGGACAAATTCGGTCCATTCGGTGACCCCGGCCGGCTGCCACAGCGTCGTCTTCGGACGCTGCAGGTAGTCGATCCCCTCGCTCGCCGTGCCGGTGTCGAGGGTCTCGAAGTCGTAGCAGACATTCTCGTTCAGCGCCCGCGAGAGCCTGATGGTGAAGTGCAGCCAGCCGCCTCTCTCGCTCCCGCTCGTGTTCTCGATCCGCATGTTCACGTTCGACAACGGGGTCTTGGTGCTCGCGGGCGCGTTGATCGTCCCCGTCGCCTGCCCCCTGATGATCGACAGCGGGCCGAACTCGGCCCCCCGGGGCGTGATTACCCGCGCATTGGCGATCTCGACCTTCACCGTCTCGCCGGCGTCGGCGGCGGCATCCTCGATCAGCCCAACCGAACCCGGCTGCACCGTTTCCCCCGCCGAGAAGACGATCCGGTGGCTCGCCTCCCGGTAGTCGGCGTTCGCGGTCGCTGTGCCGCCCGAAACGGTCCGGAAGTCGACTGCGACGGTCGCGCTCACCGCCTTCGACAGGCTGACGTCGAAGGCGAGGTTGGCGGAGTCCTCGGTGCCGCTGGTGTCGGCGATCGAGAGGCTCGGCAGGCTGCCGAGGTCGAGCGGCTCCGTATCGGTGCTCAGGGTGAGCGTCGGCGAGCCGTCGAGCCAGCCCCCGCTCCCGGTGCAGAGAGCGCCCGTCTCGCCGCAGGGCCGGTTGCCGCGCAGGATAACGGTGACGGGCTCCGTCTCGTCGGCCGGCGCCACCGTCATGCGCCAGTGATTGCTGTAGAGATTGCCCCCCGCGCGCTCTTTGTGGATGCGCTTCGCCTTCACCATGTGCCCGTTGGTCACGCTGAAGGCATGATCGCGCATCTCCCGGTGAGGGATGCTCACGCCTTCGGACAGCCTGAGGTCGAACCGGTATCGCAGGGCGCCGTTGGCAAAGAAGGCTTCGGCGGAGTCCAACGTCGGGATGAGCGGCGGTACCCAGTTGCTGCCCTTGACGTTCATCATGATGGCCGCGGTAACTAAAATTCCATTGAGCCTGAAGGCATTTTCGATAAGCCATCCTGCGGCCCCCGTCTCGGCATCGCTGTTCGTCACCCCTATTTGGAAATCGTGCGTGTGGTTGCCGACGCCAACGATATTCACCAGGTATCGGGTATTCGGAAGCAATCTGGTATTTGAAGGTGCCGTGAAATCGTTCACGGCTCCTTCGTTCAGCGTGGACGGAGTGCTTAATGTGGCCACCAGCTCTCCCAGATTGTTGGTCTCGCTGCTGTCGAACCTGTGAACCGAAACCGTAATGGTTTCAGAGCTCGAGGAATTGTCCTCGTGAATATGGATTCCGACGGAGCTCAGATCGTAACCCGTCATATTGCTACCGGTCGTGAATCGCTGCGTAATTCTGCCGGATGCAGAGTTTCCTGCGTTTATAGCGTTGTCGCGACCTTCACCTGCGTTGCTGACAAGCGTCGTTTGGGCCTGTGCGGCGGTGGCCGCGGCGAACAGCAGGGCCAGGGCGGCGAGTAGCGCGAGCGCGAGTCCGGCGCCGGGGGGCGCGGCGCCGAAACCGAACGTCCTGAGTGCCGCCGCGACCGCGGATGCCCGCGGCCGGCGGCCGCCTTCGCGGAGACCCAACCGGAAAACGCTCACTGCACGCCTTCCCTGCGCCCGATAGCCGACGCCGTCGGGCGCGACGCCTTCGTAGAGGCCCTGTGCGACCGGCATGGTCTTGCGCGCGCCGAAGCCGAGTGGGCGCGATGCCGCCTGCTGCAGGGGCGCCGTGGTGAAGGGCGGGACGGGATCGCGCCGGACCGCGTCCCGTTCGACCGAGGCGACGCGGAAGACGCCCGCGCGGATGCGCTCCTCGGCCGTTTCCGCGCTCAGGCTCATCGCCGCCGCCGCGGAGGAGGGGCGGCCCGGGGCTGCGGTCGGTGAGGCGCGCGCCGGTCCATGTCCCGCCCGGCCGCCATGGCGGCCGCGTTGCCGAGTCCAAGACCCGATCCATTAAGGGCTCGGGGGCGCAATTGGAAATGCCGATCCGGTGAATCTGCATGCCGGCCGGGCCATGTCGGCCGCCTGGCCGGGCGCGACCGCGCTGCTGCCGCAGATGCCGGCCGCCGGCGAGCCGCACGCCGCAAACCCTTGCTGTCTGCCGTCTTCGTCGCCCCGGCCGGGAGCATCCCGGCGCCCGCGTCCGCCGGAATCCCCGGGTCCATAAATCCCATAAACCGAAGCCATCCGCGCGATAGGAAAACCCTGTTGGACGCCGCCGGCGCGAGGCCGCATGTCCGAAGCAGGTCCACGTAAGAGGGCTGCGGAGAGAGCCTGAATGGCGGCATGCGCAATGGAAAACGGCGTGACACGGAATCAGCATGAGGCAGTAAGGCCTCGGGGCGCGGCGACCCGCCGGACCGGTCCGGTCCGCCCACAGACCGGGACGCGCTGACATGTTTGAGCGGCGCAGCGACCTGGTCCGGCTCCTCGCCGTCGCCGACGCGGAGAGGATCGTCACGGCGGCCGACCGGCTTGCCATGACCCAGCCGGCGCTCAGCCGCATCGTCGCCCGCCTTGAGCAGGAGTTCGGCGGCAGCCTGTTCGAGCGCATCCCCGCCGGCGTGCGCCTGACCCGCCTCGGCGCCATCGTCGTCGGGCACGCGCGCCGCATCCTGCGCGACATCGAGGACGGCGAGGAGGCGGTCGCGGCCGCGCTCGCCGGGCGCACCGGCCGCTTCCGGGTGACCGCGCCGCCGCTCTGGATGCAGGCCGTGGTCGCGCCCGCCGTCCAGGCGTTCCACGCCGCCTTCCCCGAGGTCGAGCTCGGGCTCCGCACCGCCGCCTGGCGCGACGGCCTGCGGATGCTCGACGACGGCTGGAGCGATCTTCATATCGGCGGGCCCGAATCCGGCGAGGCCCTGCCGGCGCATCTCCGGCGCGAGCGCTTCCTCGAAGTGACCGGGGGCATCGTCACCGCAAGCGGCCATCCGCTCCATGACGCCGCGCCCGAGCCCCGCGACCTCGCCGGTTGGCCCTGGATCGACATCGATGGGCCGGGCGGGACAGATGACGGCCGTCCATCCCTGGCCGCCGTCCTCAACGAACTCCGCGGGCTCACCGGCGGGCCGGTGCGCGCCGTCCTCCGCGCGGGCTCGGCCGGCCTGACGCTGCTGGCGGCCGGCCCGTGGCTCGCCTGGCTGCCGCTCGACCTGCTCGATCGGCTGCCCGGAACCCCGCTGAAGGCCCTGCCCCTCGACTTCGGCCGACGCCGCTACCGCGCGGGATTCATCGCCCGCCGCTCGGCCGAGGATCTGGAGCCTTTCAGGATGCTCGAAGGCGCCATGCGCGACGTTGCGTTCGGGCGCAGTCCCGGACCGCCGGAATAGAACCTGACCAGCAACGCCCGAGCGGTTCCGCCCCGCTGGCAGACGGCTTGTGGGTCAGGCAACTCCGGAGGGATCGGAAACGAGGCCCGATACGTTAGAGTAGCCCCGTTCGCCACGGTACGACCGACACCCGTCAGCCGGCGCATTCCGTCGCTTGGCGGGCGATGGCGCTTCCAGGTGAGCCGCCCGCTCGCGGCACGGCTTCACCATGGACCGGGTTGGACTGGTGCAGTTCTCATCGCCGTCACCCCGCGCGACCGCCCGAAGAATGCCGG
This sequence comes from Rhodospirillaceae bacterium, assembly GCA_028819475.1. NCBI lineage: Bacteria > Pseudomonadati > Pseudomonadota > Alphaproteobacteria > Rhodospirillales > Rhodospirillaceae > Rhodospirillaceae bacterium. The sequence continues at coordinate 49,238 of JAPPLJ010000033.1, read as the reverse complement.
CAGGTGCGAAACCGGTCAGCCGCCGCCACTTGGAGCCAGCGATCGTCCGCACACTGAAAAACATCGAATTCGGTTTGATGACCGGTCCTGCAATACCCGTTCCCGGCCTCCCAAACGGAAGTGATTTACCGTGTTGTTACAATGCACTATGGAACTGAACCAAGTTATCGAAATCTAAGGCCCGGGACGTATCGAAGGGCGGATCGCTCCGAATCTCCTTCAGTAGCCCATCCTGCGGCGCAGCGCCGGCAGGATCTGCCGGACGCGGCGGGCCGTTTCGGCGCGGCTCAGGCCCGGTTCCAGGCGCGGATCGTAGAGCAGGGCGAGGAACAGCCGGTCGAGCCGCGACAGGGCTGTCGAACGGTCGGCGTCGTTGAACACCGAGCGCACGCCGCCGTCGGCGTCGTTGGGCAGGCCGAGCACCTGGGCGGTTTCCTCGACGATGCAGCGCTCCAGCAGGTTGCGCCGCACCGCCCGGTCGACCGGGATGAGAACCCGGGCGTTGACGATGGCCCCGGTCTCGACATCCTGGCCGAAGAAGCCGGCGCAATTGGCGTCGGCGATCGTGCCGCCGAGGGGCCGGTTGGCTGCGGCCAGCGCCCGGCGCACCTGCCAGGCGAACAGGTCCTCGCCGGTCAGCGCGATCAGGAAGTTGGCGTCGAACAGCGTTGTCCGGACGATCGCCAGGCCCGTGAGGCCGGCGAGGTTGCGCATCTGGCGGTGCAGCGCCGCCTCGGCCCGCTCGGTGTCGGGCCCGCCGGTCCAGCGCACCACCCTGTAGCGGATGCCGCCCCGCCATTTCGCCAGGTGCTGCCGCGGCCGGTCCGCATGTTCCCGGCCGAAGGCTATCGTGAGGAAATGCCGGGCGACCCGCCGGTCGGAGAGCGTCCGCTCCGTTACCGCGCCATGCCGGACGAGTCCCCAGGCAGCCAGCCCGGCGGCGAGCGCGGCCAGCAGAAGCAACAGCCAAAGGGATGCGGCGCGGCGGTTCATGAGCAACTGGTATCGATTTGCCGCCGACGCACGAGACGACCTACGGCGCTTCGTGAAATCCGGCCCGGTGGAGTTCCCGCCACGGTATCAGATCGCCGGCCTCGCGATGTTCGGTTCTTTCGCCGCCATAGGCGACAATCAGCGAACAGGGACGCGACTGTTGAGCGAAATGCCGTCGGACGCGCCGGGCGCCGGCGAACAGATCAGACGAGGCGGTTGCGGCGGATTTGGCCTCGACGATCGTCAGGCGGGACGGGTGTTCGATTACTAGGTCAGCTTCGGCTCCGTTGCTGTCCCGATAGAAGGACAACCCGCCGGTTTCGCCCCGGTTGATCCGGTGTTTGGCGATCTCCGAGACGACCCAGCTTTCGAAGATGGCGCCGCGCAAGGGATGGCTGCGAAGCTGGTCGGGAGTGCGAATCCCGAGCAGCCAGCAGGCCAGACCGGTATCGTAGAAATGCAGCTTGGGCATCTTCACGAGCCGTTTGCGCAGATTGCCGTGAAACGGCGGCAGCCGGAACGCGATAAAGCCGGTTTCGAGGACGCTGAGCCAGGCCCTTGCAGTCGGTTGCGTAATGCCGCAATCGCCGGCCAGGGATGCGTAGTTCAGCAATTGCGCTGTCCGGCCGGCGCACAGCGCGACGAAGCGCTGGAACGTCGCGAGATCGCCGATGTTGGACACCGTCCGCACGTCGCGTTCGATATAGGCGGCGACGTAGGAACCCAGCCAGTCCGCGGGGTCCAGTTCGCGGTCGAAAATGCGCGGATAGCCGCCGGCGAACAGGGTCACGCCCAGGGTCTTCGGACGGCGCGGAAAGCGCAGGATCTCGCGATGGCTCAGCGGAAGGAGATTGTAGATCGCCGTCCGTCCGGCCAGCGATTGGCTCACGTTCTCCAACAGGGAGATATTCTGCGAACCCGTGAGGATCCAGCGGCCCGGCGCTGGGTCGGCGTCTATGATACCCTGAAGGTAGGAGCACAGGTCCGGAACCCGCTGCACTTCATCGATCACGGCACCGTCGGGAAGTTGCGCCAGGAACGCGCGCGGGTCTTCGGCTGCAAACGCCCGCACGTCCGGCGTCTCCAGAGACCGATACGGCAGATGCGGGAACAGCTCCCGGCACAGTGTCGTCTTGCCGCTCTGGCGGGGGCCGGTGAGCGTGATCGACGGCCATGTCCGCGCTGCCCGTTCGAGCCAAGGGGCGATGTCACGGGGGATCATGGGGGGTATTCTAGGTCAGGTTCTATGCAAATACAAATTCTAATTTTCAATTTTCATATTTATTGGGATGTTGAGACCTGACCGATGATAGCATCGGGGCAGTTTGGACCGGCTTCATGCAAAATTCAGGATAAATTAAAACGATATTTTGGATTTGCGAATTATTGGCTTCGCGGACTTCGCGCCGACTGCCGCATGCCGCCAATCGGCCGGGCGACGGTGTGCCGCCATCCGGCCCCGCCGATCAATCGACCGCTTTTGCCATATAGATCCGGTCGTATCCGCGTTCTTTCATCCTGTGGGTAATCGAGAATCCGAGATGTTCGTACAGGGCGACGTTTTCGACCATCGTTTCGTGGGTGTAGAGGCGCACGGTGCCATAGCCCAGGCGCCGCGCGGCCGCTTCCGCCGCCTCCACCAGCCGCCGCCCGATTCCGAAACCCTGGGCGTCCGGATCGACGGCGACGTTGTCGAGCAGCAGGTGGTCGTCCTTCTCGATCAGCACGAGGACACCGCAGATCCGTTCGTCGCGGCAGATAACGCGCACCAGCCCGTCGGCAATCAGCGCGGCATAGTCGTCCAGCATCGGGCCCGGCATGCGGCCCATCCGTTCGATGTAGCCGGAGTAGGCGCGGTCCACCAGCGCCGCGACCTCGCTCGCCTCCCCGGCGGCAGCGAAGCGAAGTTCGAAGTCCATAAGCTCTGCTCCCGTCGGCCGGAACCGGGTCGACCTACCCGGGCCGATCGATCGGGGCGCGCGCCAGCGCGGCCGGGCGGCGGGCTTCCAGGCCGTCGATGATCGGGCAGTCGGGCCGGTGGTCGCCGCGGCAGGCTTCGACCAGGTGGGCGAGCTCGTCGTGCAGGGACTGCAGCTCGCGCTGCTTTTCGGCGATCTCTTCCAGCCGCCGGGCCGCGATCCGTTTGACGTCGGCGCTGGAGCGGTGCCGGTCCTCATAGAGACCCAGAAGCTCGCGGCACTCTCCGACCGAGAAGCCGAATTCCCGCGCCCGGCGGACAAACACCAGCTTGCGCAGCGCGCTGTCGTCGTAGCTGCGGTAACCGGAATCGGATCGGGCGGGCGCCGGCACCAGGCCGATGTCCGAATAGTAGCGCACCGTCTTGACCGGTAGCCCGGCGGCTTCGGCCACAGTGGAAATGTTCATCGCGGACCTCTTGACCTTCCAGTAACTGGAAACACTAGGTTGCCTCGGAGAGCAAAGCAAGCGGGGCGCACATGGCTGCGATTGCGGAAAACCTGGCGATAGACTGGCGCTGCCGCCACACCTGGAACAGGGCGTCGAAGAACACGGCCTGGTGCCTGCTCGGCTGCGCCATCGGCGATTTCGGCACCATCGCCTTCTTCCAGTTCACCGGCATCCCCTGGCCGACCCTGGCGATCATGACCCTCGCGATCGTGAACGGCCTGCTGACCTCCATCGCCCTGGAGACCTTCATCCTCGCCCGCCAGATGGACTTGCGGACGGCCTTCCGCACCGCCATCGGCATGTCCTTCATCTCGATGGTCGCCATGGAGACCATGATGAACGCGGTCGACTGGGCGCTGACCGGCGGTGCCATGCTGACATGGTGGGTCGTGCCGCTCATGCTGGCTGCCGGCTTCGTCACGCCGCTGCCCTACAACTACTGGCGGCTCAAGGCGCTGGGCCGGGCATGTCACTGAAGCAATCCGCGATCTTGCTCGTGCTGGCCGGCGCGCTCGTCGCCGGCGGATATTTCCTGTTCGGCGCTTCGGACCGCAGGGCGACACCGGAGGCCGCAACGGAAGCGGGCGGCGCTCCGATGGTCGAGATCGTCCTGCCGGATGCGCTGTCCGACCGGGCGCAGAGCGGTAAACGGCTGTTCGACGAAAACTGCGTCACCTGCCACGGGCCGAACGCCGCGGGGCAGGAGGAGCTCGGGCCGCCGCTGGTTCACATCATCTATGAACCCGGCCATCATGGCGACGAATCGTTCCAGCGGGCGGTCGCCCTCGGCGTCCGCGCCCATCACTGGCGGTTCGGCAACATGGCGCCGGTCGAGGGCTTGAGCCGTGACGACGTCGCCCTGATCGTGGCCTATATCCGGGAACTGCAACGGGCCAACGGCATCAACTGAAGACGAGCCATGAAGCCAATCCTGCTGGCCGGCCTGCTGTTCCTGGGCGCGACGACGGCATTCGCGCATTCGAAGCTGAATACGACGGAGCCGGCCGACGGCGCGGTGCTGGCGCAAGCGCCGGGCCGGATCGTCCTGTCGTTCGCGAAACGGATCCGCTTGACGAAAGTGCGGATGCGCCACGGCGACAACGCCGCGGTGGACCTCGATCTGAGCGGGCAGAAGGGCTTTGCGACCCGAATTGCCATTCCGGTATCGGGCGGCGGCTCCGGCCTTTACCGGATCGAATGGCGCGGGCTGGCGGCGGACGGCCACACGATGCGCGGCAGCTTCGAATTCAGGGTGAAGTGACCGTTGCCGGACCTCTGGGAACTGCTCTCGATCCTTGCGAAGTTCCTGATGTATTTCGGCGTTCTCGGCAGCGTCGGGCTGGTTCTCGCGCGTCTCGTCTTCAGGCGGGAGACCGGAGCGGCGCACCGTCGGATCTGCGGGCAGGCTTCGGCGCTGGCGCTGCTGGCGCTCGCCGCCGCCGGCTTCGGTTTCCTGTTGCGCGGCGCGGCAATGACCGGCGATGCGTCCGGGATGACGGACCCGGAGATGCTGGGCCTGCTCTGGCGGAATCCGCCGGGCACCCGGCTGCTTCTCCTCGGTTCGGGCCTGCTTCTGGTCCTCGCCGGGCTGCGCGCGCCGCGGATCGGCCTCTGGATCGCCGGCGCCGGCGGTTTGCTTGCGCTCTGGTCGTTCGCGCGGATCGGCCATATTCCGGACGCCGGGCCGCTCTGGCTCCAGGCGCTGCTGGTCCTGCATCTAGCGGCGGCGGCCTTCTGGATCGGCATCCTGTCGCCGCTGCGCAGGCTGGCCGCGCTACCGGATGAACTGTCCGCGGCGGCCGAACTGGGCCATCGCTTCGGCCGAATCGCCGCCGTCACGGTGCCGGTCCTGATCGCCGCCGGGATCGTCATGGTGTGGCGCCTCCTCGGCGACGTTTCGGCGCTGGCGACGACCGGCTATGGCCTCACCCTGCTCGCCAAGATCGCCGGGGTGGCGGTCCTGCTCGGCGCGGCGGCGCACAACAAGCTGCGCTTCGTGCCGGCCATGCGCCGGGGCGAACCGGCGGCGGCGGCCCGCCTGCGCCGCTCCATCGCCGTCGAATGGCTCGCGGTCTGCGCCATCCTGCTGGTCACGGCGACGCTGACCACGTTACAGCATCCGCCCGGTTGATCGATTTAGCGAAATCGTGCAAATTCCAATTGAATACGGGCCCGGCTTTAGCTAAGTTTATCGGACTAAGTTCGGGAGTTTCCGATGAAAACCGTCAACATGCACGACGCCAAGACCAACCTGTCGCGCCTCGTCGCGGCGGCGGCCGCGGGCGAGCCCTTCATCATTGCGCGCGCCGGGAAACCATTGGTCAAGGTCGAGGCGCTGGAGCAGCCGGAAGCGCCGGAGAAACAGTTCGACTTTCTCGCCGGAGATTTCCAGGTCCCGGATGATTTCGATACGATGTTCGAGGACGAGATTGCCGAGATGTTCGGCGCGTGAGCCTGCTACTCGACACCCATATTCTGGTCTGGATATCTGCCGCCTCGCATCGTCTTCCGCCTGACGTCCGGCGAAGACTCGAGGCCCGGGAGGAGACGCTGGTGTTCAGCGTAGCCAGTCTTTGGGAAGTCGCGATCAAGAACAGCCTCGGTCGCGGTAATTTCCCGGTCAAAGGCGCTGATCTGAGACGGGGGCTACTGGCCAGACGTTACGAAGAATTGCCCGTAACCGGGCCGCATGCGCTCGAAACCGCCGCCCTGCCGGCGATTCATCGCGATCCGTTCGACCGCATCCTGGTGGCGCAGGCGCGGTGCGAGGGGCTGACACTGCTGACCGCGGACAGGCGCGTCGCCCGCTATCCGGGGCCGATCGAACTGGTTTGAGTGCGCCGCCTTTATGCCGGCGTCTAACCGGCGGTATCGCCGTCAGGCTGTCCCGGAAAGGCCCTTGCCGGCCATATACTGCTCGAGCTCGCCTTCCTCGAACATCTCCCGAATGATGTCGCAGCCGCCGACGAATTCGCCCTTGACGTAAAGCTGCGGGATGGTCGGCCAGTTGCTGTAGGCCTTGATGCCTTCGCGGATTTCCATGTCGTCGAGCACGTTCACGCCTTTGAACTTGACGTTCATGTGCGACAGGATCTGGACCACCGCCGCCGAGAAGCCGCACTGGGGAAAGACCGGCGTGCCCTTCATGAACAGGACGACGTCCTGGTCGTCGATTTCGGTCCTGATGCGGTCGAACACGGGATGGTCGGCGGGAGCGGCGGCCTGGGTCATGGGATGGTCCTCATCGGAAAGCGGTTGCGCCGGTTTGCGTTTGAAGAGCCCGAACATGGCAGCCGGTTCCTCCCGGCTCAAGGGGCGCTGGTGTTGAGGGCGAGGGCGTGCAGCACGCCGCCCATCCGGCCCTGGAGCGCGGCATAGACCATCTGGTGCTGCTGCACCCGGGTCTTGCCGGCGAATTCGGAAGAAACGACCTGCGCGGCATAGTGGTCGCCGTCGCCGGCGAGGTCCTGGATGGTCACCTGCGCGTCGGGCAGGGCCTGCTTGATCAGGGATTCGATCTCGCGTGCATCCATCGCCATGGGCTGCGGCACTCCGGCGGTCGTTCGTCGGTCAGGATCGGGCGGCGGCCGTGCCGGATTGCGAACCCCCGATCCAGCCGGGCAGCCAGCCTTCATGCGCCTCCCGGAGGCGCGCGAGCGATATAGGGCAGCCCTTCCGGAGGGTCAACGAAGGCTCCGCGACAGTTTCGCCGATAACCGAGGCGGGCACGCCGGCGGCCTGCGCCGCCTCCAGAATTGCCCCGGCATCTTCAGATTCTACGAGGTAGCGGCCCTGGTCCTCGCCGAACAGCCAACCGTGCAGCGGTAAACCGGCCGGCGGCTCGTTGAAGACAATGCCGGCCTGGCCGGCGAGCGCCATTTCCGCAAGGGCCAGCGCCAGGCCGCCGTCCGAAAGGTCGTGGCAGGCGAGGACATCGCCGCTGCCGATCAGGCGGCGCACGAGGTCGCCGTTGCGCCGTTCGGCTGCCAGGTCGACCGGCGGCGGCGCGCCGTCCGTCCGGCCCAGCAGGTCGCGCAGGTAGATCGAGGCGCCGAGATGGCCCGCAGTCCTGCCGATCAGGACAAGGGCGTGGCCCGGTGCGACTATGCCCCGATCGACCGCGTTTGCGCCGTTCTCCAGTACGCCGACGCCGCCGACCACTGGGGTCGGCAGGATCGCCTGCCCGCCGGTCTCGTTGTAGAGCGAGACGTTGCCCGAAACGACCGGGAAGTCGAGCGCCCGGCAGGCCTCGGCCATGCCGGTCACGCAGCCGGCAAGCTGGCCCATGATTTCGGGCCGGGTCGGATCGCCGAAATTCAGATTGTTCGTAATCGCCAGCGGCGTTGCGCCGACCGCCGTCAGGTTGCGCCAGGCCTCGGCGACCGCCTGCCGCCCGCCGGCGACGGGATCGGCGAGACAGTAGCGCGGCGTACAGTCCGTGGTCAGGGCCAGCGCGCGGGTGCTGTCCGGCAGGCCGACGACGGCGGCATTGCCGCCCGGCCGGAGGCGCGTCCGGCCCATGACGAGATGGTCGTACTGCTCCCAGATCCAGCGCTTGCTTGCCTGGTCGGGGCTGGCGAGCAGGGTGAGCAGGGCGTCTTCCACGCTACCCGGCGGTGCACACCCGGCGGGATCGACCGGCGCAGGCTGCGGCGTCGCCTCCCACGGACGGTCGTATTCCGGCGCTTCGCCGACCAGCGGATCGACCGGGATGTCCGCCGCCGGTTCGCCGCCCATCCGGGCCACGAACCGGCCGCTGCCGGTAATTCTGCCGATCACGGCGAAGTCCAGTTCCCATTTCTCGAAGATGGCGCGGGCTTCCTCTTCGCGGCCGGGCTTCAGCACCATCAGCATCCGCTCCTGGCTCTCCGAGAGCAGGATTTCGTATGCTGTCATGCCGGTCTCGCGGGTCGGCACCAGATCGAGGTCGAGCGCGATTCCGACGCCGCCCTTGGACGACATTTCGACCGACGACGAGGTCAGGCCGGCGGCGCCCATGTCCTGGATTGCCACGATGGCGTCGGTCGCCATCAGCTCCAGGCAGGCTTCGAGCAGCAGCTTTTCGGTGAACGGGTCGCCGACCTGCACGGTCGGCCGCTTCTCCTCGCTGTCGTCCTCGAAGGTCGCCGAGGCCATGGTCGCGCCGTGGATGCCGTCGCGCCCGGTCTTCGAGCCGACATAGACCACCGGATTGCCCGGCCCGGCCGCCGCCGAATAGAAGATCCGGTCCGCCGGCGCGATGCCGATCGTCATGGCGTTGACCAGGATGTTGCCGTTGTAGGCCGGGTCGAAATCGCATTCGCCGCCCACGGTCGGGACGCCCATGCAATTGCCGTAGCCGGCGATGCCCGCCACGACGCCGGAAACGAGATGGCGCGATTTCGGATGCGCCGGATCGCCGAAACGCAGGGCGTTCAGGTTGGCGACCGGCCGGGCGCCCATGGTGAACACGTCGCGCATCATGCCGCCGACGCCGGTCGCCGCGCCCTGGTAGGGCTCGATGAAGGACGGGTGGTTGTGGCTTTCGATCTTGAAGATGCAGGCCAGCCCGCCGCCGATATCGATGACCCCGGCGTTCTCGCCCGGCCCCTGGATGACGTGGGGCGCTTCGGTCGGTAGCGTCTTCAGCCACTTCTTCGAGGATTTGTAGGAGCAATGCTCCGACCACATGACCGAAAAGACGCCGAGTTCGGCGAGCGTCGGCGCGCGGCCGAGGATGTCGAGCAGCGTTCGGTACTCATCCGGCGTCAGGCCGTGGCCGGCGACGAGGTCGGGGGTGATGGGGGAGGGGTCGGTCATGCGGCCGGCGTGGGCTTCTTGGAATGGAGTTCCGGTTCTACGTTCCGTCCGCCCATGCGTAAACCGTGCGGCACTGGGCACACCCTCCCCATGCGCCCGTCCTTACGTTGGATTTGACATGCTGTCTTATTTAAGGGACAATTGGGTGTGGAAGTCGTCTACACGGAAACGTTCGGGAATTGGCTGCGCGGGCTTCGCGATCCACGGGCGAAAGCCGCAATCGTCTCCCGGATCGAACGAATTGAGGACGGCAACTTCGGCGACCGTAAGTCGGTCGGTGGCCGCGTAAGCGAACTCCGGATCGACATCGGAAAGGGCTACCGTGTCTATTACACGATTCGGCGACGGACGGTGGTCGTTCTGCTATGCGGCGGCGACAAGTCGAATCAGCAACGCGATGTGCGCCGTGCGCACCGGATCGCCGGCCAACTCTAGGGAAGCATGATGGAACTGAGGAAATTCGACCCGATTGACTTTCTCGACAGCGACGAGGCGCTGGTCGAATATCTGAACGTCGCGCTGGAAGAAAACGATCCGAAGTACTTCGCCAAGGCGCTCGGCAACGTCGCGCGGGCGAAGGGGATGACCTCGGTATCCGAAGCGACCGGGCTGGGCCGGCAAGCGCTCTATCGCTCGCTTTCCGGCGACGGCAATCCGCGCCTCGACACGCTGTTCAAGGTTCTCGACATGCTGGAAATGCGGCTTGCCGTGACCCGCTAGCGACCGGAGCCTGTCGCGCCGACCCGCGCGGCGCAAAGCACATCCGCCCCATGCGCCGGGCAGCCTCGCCAAGCCGGGGCAACGGCGATATAGCAGCGCCATGATCCGGCCCGCCGATCCCGACAGTCCGCTGTCGCCGCTTGCGCGCCTGCCCTTCTATTACGGCTGGGTCGTGCTCGGCGTCGCCTTTGCGACCATGGCGATCGGCGCCAACGTCCGGGTCGCCTTCTCGCTGCTCTTTCCGCCGATCCTCGAGGAATACGGCTGGTCGCGCGGCACGACGGCGGCGGTTTTCTCTGCCGGTTTCCTGATCTCCCTGTTCTTCTCGCCCTTCGCCGGCGTGTTGATCGATCGCTTCGGTGTCGGCCGGATCGTGGCGGTCGGCGCAATACTTTCCGCCGGCGGACTGGCGCTTTCGACCGGCGTCGGCTCGGTGGCGGAACTCGCCGCCACCATGGGCTGCATGACGATCGGCGGCAGCGTCATGTTCGCCTACGTCACCCACAGCTATTTCCTGCCCTACTGGTTCGTGCGCCGGCGCGGGATGGCGATCGGGCTCGCCTTTACCGGCGTCGGCATCGGCGCGATTCTGCTGTTCCCCTGGCTGCAGGGCATCATCGGCGCCGACGGCTGGCGCCGCGCCTGCTATGCCCTGGCGCTGCTGATGGTCGGGCTGGTCCTGCCGCTCAACCTGTTGCTGCAGCGGCGCCACCCGCACGATATCGGCCTGGAGCCGGACGGCGACAACCGGCCCGGCCGCGCCCCGCGCAAGCCCGCGGCCGACGCCGTCGTCGATCCGGACTGGGCGCACCGGGAATGGACCTTCCGGACCGCCGCGCGCACCGGCCGCTTCTGGTGGCTGCACCTCAGCTATATGGCGGGCATGTATGCCTGGTATGCCGTGCTGGTCCACCAGACCAAGTTCCTGATCGACATCGGCGTATCGGCCGAAACCGCGGCGTTTGCGCTGGGGCTGGTCGGCCTGACCGGCGTGGCGAGCCAGATCGGCATCGGCATGCTTTCGGACCGGATCGGCCGGGAATGGGGCTGGAGCATCGCCTTCGCCGGGTTCACCGCCTGCTACGCCATCCTGCTGATCCTGCCCCACTATCCGGCGCTCTGGCTGGTCTATGTCATGGTCGTCGTGCAGGGCCTGATCGGTTACGGCGCCTCGGCGGTGTATCCGACGGTCCCGGCCGAACTGTTCCACAGCCCGAAATACGGCCAGATCTTCGGTATCTACGGTGCGACCAGCGGCTTCGGCGCCGCCGTCGGCCCCTGGGCGACCGGCGAGTTGTACGATCTGACGGGAGGCTACGAGACCGGTTTCGCCGTCGGCGCCGCAGCCGGTGTGCTCTCGATCGGCGCCATGTGGATGGCCGCGCCGCGCAAGGTCCGCCTCGTCGCCGGCCAGGCGAAGAAGCGCGCCGGGAGGCTGAAAGTGCAGGCGGCGGTCGCGGAATGACCGCCGACGCGAACGAAACGCCCGGAGGGTCTCCCGCCGGCCGGCCCGGCCTATTGGCCCGGCTGCCCTTCTATTACGGCTGGATCGTCGTAGCGGTTGCCTTCGTGACGCTCGGCGTCGGCGTGAACGTGCGGACCGCGTTTTCGCTGCTCTACCCGCCGATCCTCGACGAATTCGGCTGGCCGCGCGCCGATACCGCGGCGATCTTCTCGGTCGGTTTCGCAACCTCGATGCTGATCACGCCTTTCATCGGCGTCGCGGTCAATCGCCTGGGGCCGGGCGTCGTCATGGCGACGGGCTCGGTCCTGGTCGGCGGCGGCCTCGTCCTCGCCACGTTCGCGGGCGGGCAGAGCCTGATCTTCCTGAGCCTGGGCTGCGCCGTCGTCGGCGGCGCGATCATCCTCGGCTACACCGGCCACGCCTATCTGATGCCGTTCTGGTTCGTGCGGCGGCGCGGCCTGGCGACCGGCCTGGCCTTTTCCGGCGCCGGGGTCGGCTCGATCCTGCTGTTTCCCTGGTGGCAGGACATCATCCGCGAGGATGGCTGGCGCGAGGCCTGCCTGACCATGGCGCTGATCCTGTTCGTGCTCGTTTTGCCGCTCAACCTGCTGTTGCAGCGCCGCCGTCCGGAGGACATGGGCCTGCGGCCGGACGGCGAGCGGGCGGCGCAGACGGCGTCGGGGGAACCGGCCGGCAGCGCTTCGGAAAAATCCGCCGCCGTTCCCGACACGGTGGTGGATGCCGAATGGGCGGCGCGCGACTGGTCGCTCCGCGAAGCCATGTTGACGGCGCGGTTCTGGTGGCTCGGCCTCGGCCTCTTCTTCGGCATGTATGTCTGGTACGCGGTGCAGGTCCACCAGACGCAGTATCTCGGCGAGATCGGCTTTTCGGCGACCGCCGCCGCCTTCGCGCTCGGGCTGGTCGGCCTGTTCGGCGTCGTCGGCCAGATCGGCATGGGCGGGCTGAGCGACCGGATCGGCCGGGAATGGGCCTGGACGCTCTCCACCCTCGGATTCGCCGTCTGCTACGCCCTGCTGATCCTGATGCGCGAGAATCCCAGCCAGCTCCTGCTCTGGCTCATGGTTGCCGGGCAGGGCGCGCTCGGCTACGGCCTGGCGTCTGTCTTCGGCGCGATCCTGGCCGAGGTGTTCCAGTGCCGCCGCTTCGGCCAGATCTTCGGCGCCTTCGGCATGATCATCTCGCTCGGCGCCGCCTGCGGCCCATGGCTCACCGGCGAACTCTACGACCGGACGGGCAGCTACGACCTGGCCTGGTGGGCCGCGCTCGGCGCCTGTGCGCTCTCGATCCTGGGCATGTGGATGGGCGCGCCGCGTAAGGTGCGGCTGGTTTCGGGGATCGCAAAGCGGCGGGCGGCCTGACGGCCCAGGCTAAATCGGCCAGTCGGGGTCCTCGACGCTGAGGAAAGCGCGGTTGAGGGACTCGCTCCATTTCGCGCTGAGCGCGGAAAAATAGGGGTCGTCGGCCTCGAGGCTGGCGCGGTGGCCGATTTCGAACGTATCGGTACGGTAGAGCAGCACGTCGATCGGCGGCCCGACCGACATGTTGGAGCGCATGGTCGAATCGAAGGAGACCAGGGCGCATTTCGCGGCGTCGATCAGGGACGTTTCGGGCCGGATCACCCGGTCGAGCACCGGCTTGCCGTATTTCACCTCGCCGGCCTGGAAATAGAGCGTTTCCGCGGTCGCCTCGACGAAGTTTCCCGCCGTGTAGATCTGGTAGAGCCGGGTCCGTCCGCCGCGCACCTGGCCGCCGAAAATGATCGTGGCGTCGCTGTCCACCCCGGCCGCCCGGATCGCCGGGCCGTCGCGATCCTGAACGTCGCGCATGACGCCGCCGACGATCCGCGCGGCGGCGAACATCGAGTCGGCCGCCATCAGGTCCTGTCCGGCATCGGCCGCGCCGAACTGCCGTGACAGGATGCTCACGACCGACTGGGTGACCGAAAGATTGCCTGAGGTCAGCAGCACGAACAGCCGATCGCCCGGCCGGTCGAACGCGAACATCTTGCGGAAGGTCGAAACCCGGTCGACGCCCGCGTTGGTCCGCGAATCCGAGGCGAGGACGAGGCCCTCGTTCACTTTGATTCCGACACAATAGGTCATGGACGTTCCGGCGCGGCGAGGAGGGCAATATAGGTATCTCCGGCCGGAATTGGGAACCGGCCCGTCTAACGCGCCTTGCCAAACGGCGGCACGCCCGCCTTTCGGGACGGGGCGGAAGGCACGATTCCTGCCACCGGCTCGGGGCAGGCTTTTCCGGATCGCTCCTCCGTCTTACCGCGGGATTCCGCCGCCAGAGGGCGGCGGGCGCTTGCAGCAAATCAAAATAGGAAAATGTTAAAAATTTATTTATTTTTCCCTTGATATTCCGGAATCGTATTCTATATTCCTTGATCGGGTCTCGTCCGCGCGGCCCGGCCGGGCAGCCGGAGACGAAAAAACACTATATAAAGACCGGTCTGTCTATTTCAATGGCTTGCCCGCCCGATCCGCTCGAACCCTTGCTCAGCCTTGCGAATCGGCTCCGCTCCGCTGCCCGCGGCCCTCATGACCGGTCTGACCGGTCGCAACGCCGACGGGACAATGCCTTTACCGGCGTCGACGATCATTCTAGCGTTCGGGGCGGACAATGCAGGGGGGTTGCCATGAAACGAATGACTGCAATGCTCGCCGCCGCGGCGTTTGCCGCAGCCCTTGCCCTGCCCGCGCAGGCCGAACGGCTCCGCGGACTGGTGCCCTCGACAGTGACGTCGCCCGACGGCCTGTCGATTGCTGTCGTCGAAAGCGGCGAAACGACCGGACGCCCGGTCCTGTTCGTTCACGGCTTTTCCCAGAGCGCCGCCGCCTGGCGCCGCCAGATGCTGAGCGATCTCGGCGACAAATACCGGCTGATCGCGTTCGACATGCGCGGCCACGGCTATTCTTCCAAGCCCGCCGATCCCAAACACTACATCGACAGCAAGCTGTGGGCCGGCGATATCGCCGCCGTCATCGCCGCCAAGGGTCTCAAGGACGTTGTCCTCGTCGGCTGGTCCTACGCCGGGCTGCCCCTGCTCGACTATGTGCGCGAGCACGGCCAGGGCAAGCTCTCGGCCATGGTGTTCGTCGCGACCGGCTACAATCTCGATCTCAGGCCACCGGACAAGGGCGGGCCGGAACTCGTGCTGGGGCCGGGCGTGATCGAGAATACCGGGCCGATGGCCGGCATCCCCGCCGGTCCGCCGGGCGCCGATCTCGACGGCTGCGGCAAAGCCAAGACCTGCGGCGCCTATGCGCGCCAGCTTGCGGGGACGAAGCGGTTCCTCGACATGGTGCCGGGCAAGCCGCTGCCGGCGGCCGCGGCGGCGGAGGCGCTGGCCTACAACATGCAGACGCCGCCCTACGTCCGGCGCGCGATGGTCATCGACCGCTTCGTCAAGGGCGGGCCGCTCGACCATTCGCCGACGCTCAAGACGGTCAAGGTGCCGGTACTGTTCATTCACGGGAGCAAGGACCGGCACGTTCTGCCGCGCTCGACCGAGATCATGAAAGGGCTGGTGGACGGCGCCCGAACTGACGGGGCCGGAAAATCCACCCGCATCGTCTATGACGGCATCGGCCACGCCCCCTTCATCGAGGACGCCAAGCGCTTCAACGCCGACTTGGAGAAGTTCCTTTCGGGGTTGTAGGGACCGTACCTCCCGCTCTTCCGAGGGCGAGACCCGAACTTGAATCGGGATGGGGGTGGCGCGTCGCAAGACGCGCAGCACCGCGAGGCGCCACGCTTCGGCTTTGAACGGCGCCCCCATTCTCCTTCGCTGCGCTCAGGGACCGGGGTGGCCCCGGTCTGTCGGACAGCCTGACGGCTTTCTCAAGGTGTGTTCCTGTTGAGGTTCACGGCCGCCACAGCCGGTTCGGGGCTATCGGGCGTCGAATACAGTCAGGATTTCATCCAGGGGTTTCTTGATCTTGGCGACGCGGGGCACGGTGGCGTTCCCGGCGGGATGGCCGACGGCAACGATCATCGTCGGTTTTTCGCTCGGCGGCCGGCCGAGCATCCCGTTCAGGAAATTCATCGGGTTGGGCGTATGGGTCAGGGCCGTCAGGCCCGCATGATGAAGCGCGGCAATCAGGAAGCCCGTCGCGATACCGACGCTCTCCGGCACATAGTAGTTCTTGAATTTCGTTCCGTCGTCGAAGGTACCCCAGCGCTGGGCGAAGACCACGATCAGCCACGGCGCGATATCCAGATGGGGCTTTTCCGGTCCGGTGCCGATGGGCTCGAGCGCTTTCAGCCATTCGTCGCCCGCAGCGCCGGCGTAGAAGTGCCGTTCTTCCGTTTCCGCGGCTAATCGAATGCGATGCTTGGCTTGGGGATCGGAAATCGCTGCGAAATGCCAGGGCTGGTGATTTGCGCCGCTCGGCGCGGTGCCGGCCGTGCGTACGCATTCCTCGATCACTTGGCGCGGCACCGCCCGCCCGGAGAAATCGCGAACCGAGTGTCGTTTTTTCATGCGCCGGTAAAACCCGGCGGCCTCGTCGAGCATCTCGGAATCGTCAAGCTCGATTCGGTCGGGAAGGGTGACCGGTTCGTATTTCAGATTCTCTTTCGCAAACATCGCCGTTTCCTTTGCAAACCCTTCTACGGTTCCTGCCGCTCCCGGCCGGTCGCCGGATCGTCCTCGCGAAACAGGCGGATTTCGGTCTCCATGCGCTCGGTGCCGCCGCCGGTGCGTACGCCGCGCAACGGGCAGGCGGTGGCATAGTCGAAGCCGACGGCGACCCGGACATAGGCGTCGGTCGCGCAGACGCCGTTGGCCGGATCGAAGGAGACCCAGCCCAGCCCCTCGACCCGGCATTCCGCCCAGGCGTGGCTGGCGCTGAAGGCCTCTTCCATAGGGCCGCCGGCCTCTTCCATAGGGCCGCCGGTCCACAGATAGCCGCTGACATAGCGCGCCGGGATGCCGAGCCGGCGCGCCGCGGCGATCAGGATGTGGGCATGGTCCTGGCACACGCCGCGCCGGTTGGCGAAGGCTTCGGCGGCCGTGGTCAGCACGGTCGTCGCGCCTTCGACATAGGCGACGTCGGCATGGATCGCCGACATCAGGCCGTGCAGGCCGTTCAGCCGGTCCTTCTCGCAGGCGGCGCGCCATCCGTCCGCCCAGGCGGCGAGCGCCTGATCGGCTCTGGCGTAGCCGCTGCTGCGCAGATAGGCGGCTTCGGGCAGCGCATCGGCCGGCGACGGCGGCAGGACCCCTGCGGTGTCCCGGGTATCGACGGTTCCGGCGACGCCGATTTTCAACATTGCGGCCGGTCGTTCGACGTTGAGCGTGTGGCAGCGGTTGCCGAACATGTCGGTCCAGGGTTCGAGCGCGCCGGGTGCGGAGATCCGCCAGTCCTCGACCGTCTGTCCCGGCCCGGAGAGCGGCGTCAGCCGGAGGCGTTGCGTGCAGCGCTGCGGCGGCCAGTCGTAGGAATAGGCTGTCGCGCTCTCGATCCGCAGACGCATGGACGGATTCCCGGCTCGTTCCGACGGTATCGGGTCAGGTTCGCCGTCGCCGGCGCTGGGCCGGCCGGGTAAAGATCGACGGTCGGCAGTCCAATACATCAACTAATCCGCACCGAGGCAAGGCGGCCGCGCGGCTTCCCGCGTGCCGGCCCGTGGCGCTATGCAACCGGACGGCGGGGGAGTAAAACCGGACCATGCTCACAATGCCGGAACCCGACCGCGGAGTGCTCGACCGGCGCGCGGAGATCGTCGCCGCCCTGCGCGCCATCGTGCCGGGCGAAGGCGTGATCGACGACGAGACCGGCCGGCGGCCCTACGAGTGCGACGGGCTCACCGCCTATCGCCAGCTGCCGATGGTCGTCGTGCTGCCGGAAACGGTGGAGCAGGTTTCGGCCGTGCTGCGCTATTGCCACGCGGAGGGCATCCGGGTCGTGCCGCGCGGCGCGGGGACCTCGCTTTCGGGCGGCGCGCTGCCGCTGGAGGACGGCGTGCTGCTCGGCCTCGGCAAGTTCAGCCGGATCCTCGACATCGACTACGCCAACCGCTGTGCCGTC
Organism: Rhodospirillaceae bacterium; assembly: GCA_028819475.1. NCBI lineage: Bacteria > Pseudomonadati > Pseudomonadota > Alphaproteobacteria > Rhodospirillales > Rhodospirillaceae > Rhodospirillaceae bacterium. The sequence continues at coordinate 31,772 of JAPPLJ010000033.1, read as the reverse complement.
GTGCAGCCGGGCGTCACAAACCTGGCGATCACCCAGGCGGTGCAGCAGGACGGCTTCTACTACGCGCCCGATCCGTCGTCCCAGATCGCCTGCACCATCGGCGGCAACGTGGCGGAGAATTCCGGCGGCGTGCATTGCCTGAAATACGGGCTGACGACCAACAACGTCCTCGGCGTCCAGATGGCGCTGATGGACGGCACGCTGATCCGCCTCGGCGGCAAGCAGCTCGACGCGGCGGGCTACGACCTGCTCGGCCTCACCGTCGGCTCCGAGGGGCTGCTCGGCGTCGTCACCGAGGTCACGGTGCGGCTGCTCAAGGCGCCGGAGACCATGCGCGCGCTGCTGATCGGCTTCCCGTCCAGCGCGGCGGCCGGGGCGACGGTCGGCGCGATCATCGGCTCGGGCATCGTGCCGGCCGGGATCGAGATGATGGACCGGCCGGCGATCCACGCCGCGGAGGAATTCGTCCGGGCCGGCTATCCGCTGGATGTCGAGGCATTGCTCATCGTCGAACTGGACGGGCCGGCCGCCGAGGTCGACCATCTGATCGAGCGGGTCGACGGGCTGGCGCGCGGACAGGGCGCGACGGAGATCCGCGTCAGCCGGACCGAGGAGGAGCGGGTCGCCTTCTGGGCCGGGCGCAAGAACGCGTTCCCGGCGGTCGGCCGCATCTCGCCGGACTATTACTGCATGGACGGCACGATCCCGCGCGCCCGCCTGCCCGAGGTGCTGGACCGGATGAAGGAGATGTCGGCGCATTACGGCCTGCGCGTCGCCAATGTCTTCCATGCCGGCGACGGCAACCTGCATCCGCTGATCCTCTACGACGCCAACGTGCCCGGCGAGCTGGAGCGCGCCGAGGAGTTCGGCGTGGATATCCTGAAGCTGTGCGTCGAGGTCGGCGGCGTGTTGACCGGCGAGCACGGCGTCGGCGTCGAGAAGCGCGACCTGATGGGCGAGATGTTCAGCGAGGACGATCTCAAGCAGCAGCAGCGCGTCAAGTGCGCCTTCGACCCGGAGCAGCTGCTCAACCCCGGCAAGGTCTTCCCGACCCTGCACCGCTGCGCCGAACTCGGCCGGGTCCACATCCACCGCGGCCAGACGCGATTTCTCGATCTGCCGAGGTTCTAGTCCGGGATCTCCGGCAGGGCCGGAACGTCGAGGCTTGTAATTTGGATAACTTCTCAACTGACAGGCGGTCGAACAATTTCTTCCCCCTCTTCAGAGGGGGAAGTGGCCGAGCGTAGCGAGGTCGATGGGGGTGCCGTGTCGAATCTGCAAGAAGCGCCTTGCGGCGCTGCGCGTCTGGCGACGCGCCACCCCCACCTGGCCTCCCCCTCTGAAGAGGGGGAGGAATCGGGACGTGGCTTCTCGCTGTTCGATCATGGTGTCTGAGGAACTCTTGGACAGGCTGCCGTGACCGAGAGCCTCGCTCCCAAATCCCATGACGACGTTCTCGATGCCATCCGCTGGGCGGTCGCAGAGGAAGCGCCGGTGGAGATCGTCGGGGGCGGAACCAAGCGGGGCTGGGGCAGGCCGCCGGCGACCAACCATGTGCTCGACCTGTCGGCGCTCGCCGGCATCCGGCTCTATGAACCGGAAGAACTGATCCTTCAGGCCTCGGCCGCGACGCCACTTGCCGAAGTCGAGGCGCTGCTGGCGGAGAACGGCCAGCAACTCGCCTTCGAGCCGCCGGACCTCGGCCCGCTGTTCGGCGGTCCGGCGGGCCGGCAGACGCTGGGCGGCGCCATCGTCGCGAATCTGGCCGGGCCGCGGCGCATCAAGGCCGGTGCGGCGCGCGACCATTTTCTCGGCTTCGCCGGGGTGAGCGGCCGGGGCGAGACCTTCAAGTCCGGCGGCCGGGTGATGAAGAACGTCACCGGCTACGACCTGTGCAAGCTGATGGCCGGCTCGTTCGGTACACTGGCCGTGCTGAGCGAAGTGACCGTAAAGGTGCTGCCCGCGGGCGAGAAGACCCGCACGGTGCTGGTCTACGGCCTCGACGATGGGCGGTCCGCAGAAGCCATGGCGGCGGCGCTCAATTCGTCCCACGAAGTCTCCGGCGCGGCCCATCTGCCCGCCGGCATCGCAGCGCAATCGGCGGTCGGCTATGTGCGCGAGCCCGGAACGGCGGCCACGGCGGTGCGGGTCGAGGGGCCGGGGCCGTCGGTCGAGCACCGCTGCGCCGCCCTGCGCGATCTGCTCGCGGAATGGGGCGCGACCGAGGAACTGCACGGCCGCAACTCCGCCGCCCTGTGGGCCGAAGTGCGCGATGTCTCCTTCTTTGCCGGGGATCAGACGAAGGCGGTCTGGCGCCTGTCCGCCCCGCCGGCCGCGCCGGCCGGATTCCTGAACGGTCTCGCCGAAAACCTCGATGCGGACTGGTTCGCCGACTGGGGCGGCGGCATGGTCTGGCTCTCCGTGCCGCCCACCGAAGCCGCCGCGCAGGCGATCCGCGCCGCCGCCGCCGGCTGCGCCGGCCACGCCACACTGGTGCGCGGGCCCGAAGACCTGCGCAGCGCCGTCCCGGTGTTTCATCCGCAGCCTGCACCGGTCGCCGCGCTCAGCGAGCGTTTGCGCGCGCAGTTCGATCCGCATGGCGTGCTCAATCCCGGCAGGATGGGGTAGGGGCATGCAGACCAACTTCACCCTGGCGCAGCTCGCCGACCCGGCCATCGAGACCGTGAACGGTATCCTGCGTTCCTGCGTGCATTGCGGCTTCTGCACCGCAACCTGCCCGACCTACGTCCTGCTCGGCGACGAGCTCGACAGCCCGCGCGGCCGCATCTACCAGATCAAGAGCTTCCTCGAGGACGACCGGCCGCCGACCGCCGAAGAGGTCAAGCATATCGACCGTTGTCTCTCGTGCCTGAGCTGCATGACGACCTGTCCGGCCTCGGTCCACTACATGCACCTGGTCGATCACGGCCGGGCGCATATCGAGAAGACCTACCGGCGCCCGCTCCTCGACCGGCTGACGCGGCGGTTCATAAGCCTCGTGCTGCCCCGGCCCGGCCTGTTTCGCTGGATGCTGATCGCCGGGTCGCTGGCCTGGCCGTTCCGGGCGCTGATGCCGCAGCGGCTGCGGACCATGCTGAACCTGCTGCCGCCGAAGCTGCCGGCGCCCGGCTGGGCCGACCGGGCGGCGGTCTTTCCGGCTGAGCACGGGCCGGCCGGCAAGCGTGTCGCCATGCTGGCCGGCTGCGCCCAGCAGGTGCTCGGGCCGCAGGTCAACGAAGCGACGGTGCGCCTGCTCAACCGGCTCGGCGTCGAGGTCGTCGTCGCCCGCCCGGCCGGCTGCTGCGGCGCGCTGGTGCATCACATGGGCCGGACCGCGCCGAGCCACGCCCAGGCGAGGGCGATGATCGACGCCTGGATCGCCGAGGCCGACGGCGCGGGCCTGGACGCCATCGTCGTCAACGCCTCCGGCTGCGGCACGACAGTCAAGGATTACGGCCACATGTTCCGGGACGATCCGGCCTGGGCCGAGAAGGCGGCCCGGATCGCCGGTCTGGCTCAGGACATTACGGAATTTCTCGCCGGGCTGGACACGAGCGATGTCCGGACGCCGGAGACGGTGGCGGTGACCTACCATTCGGCCTGTTCGATGCAGCACGGCCAGCAGATCAAGGAACCGCCGCTCGGCTTGCTGCGCAACGCCGGGTTCACGGTGCGGGAGCCGGCGGAGGGCCATCTGTGCTGCGGCTCGGCGGGCACCTACAACATGCTGCAGCCCGAGCTCGCCGGCCGGCTCAAGGCGCGCAAGATCGCCACCCTGAAAGCGACCGCGCCCGACGTCATCGCAACCGGCAATATCGGCTGCACGATGCAGCTTGCCGGCGCCGTCGGCGTCCCGGTCGTTCATACGGTCGAACTGCTCGACTGGGCCGCCGGCGGGCCGAAGCCGGCCGCGATGAACTGACGGTCCCGCCTGCGCCGCCGCTCAGGCGCCGTGCGGCGCAAAGAGGATGATGCCGGCGCCGACCAGAACGACAGAGACGCCGATCAGGTCCCAGCGGTCCGGGGCGACGCCCTCGACCGCCCACAGCCAGAACAGCGACGCGGCGATGTAGACGCCGCCATAGGCGGCATAGGCGCGCCCCGCCGCCTGCACATGGGTGAGCGTCAGCAGCCAGGCGAACAGCGCCAGCGAGAGCAGGCCGGGCAGGACCCACCAGGCCGGCTTGTCGAGGCGAAGCCATGCCCAGAACGCAAAGCACCCTGCGATCTCGGCGAGGGCAGCGCCGATATAAACGGCGATTGTCGTCACGCTTTTCCCGTATCGCACCGCGCCGGGCCGGCACGCCTTCCGATGGCCGGAGAACCCGTCGTCCGTTTTCGCGTTTTGCCGCTATCGCTGTCAATCGGCCGTCGGTCCGCCGGTCCCGGACCCGGAGGGGCGGCCCGCATATGCGCGCCGCCGCGGGCGAGGCATCGCCTTCAGGCGCCGCTCGCGCCGTCGGCCCTTGCCGCTCCGGTATCCACGGAGGGTGTTTGCAGTTGCACGGACCGGTGGGACAAGAGCGGCCGGCTGTGCTATCGTCGCGGCGTCGGACAGGGTTCGCGGTCTTCGGGCGCCGGGCGATGTCCAGCATTTGAGACCGGAGATTCAATCGATGTCGACAAACCGAAATCTCGTCGCCGAAACCGGCATTTTCAAAGGGCTGCACAGCGGGATGGGGCTGGCGGCGAAGGGCATGGTGGTCGCCTTCGTGGTCTTCACCGCGCTCAACGTGGAGTTTGCCAACGGGATCTACTCGGCGGTCCGCGGCTGGATCGAGACAGCGCTCAACTGGTACTATGTGATTGCGCTGGTGATCCTGATGTTCGTCTGTTTCTACCTGATGCTGAGCCGGTTCGGAAAGATCAGGCTGGGCGACGACGACAGCCGGCCGGAATTTTCCAGATTCTCCTGGTTCGCAATGCTGTTCTCGGCAGGCGTCGGCATCGGCATCCTGTTCTTCGGCATCGCCGAGCCGATGTTCTATTTCGACAACACCCAGCCCTGGAAATATCCCAATAACCCGTTTGCCGACGTGGCCGGCCATACGGCGATGAACGAGCAGCGAGCGATTGCTGCGATGCGGGTGACCTATTTCCATTGGGGCTTCCACGCCTGGGCGGTCTATGTGATCGTCGGGCTGTGTCTGGCTTATTTCGGCTTCCGCAAGAAGCTGCCGCTGACCCTGCGCTCGTCGCTGCATCCGATCATCGGCGACCGGATTTACGGGCCGATCGGCCATGCCGTGGATCTGCTGGCCGTGTTCGGCACGGTGTTCGGCGTTGCTACGTCCCTGGGTCTCGGCGTCACCCAGATGGCGGCCGGTCTCAATCATCTGTTCGGGCTCGACCCGGGTCTGGTCACGCAGCTTGTCCTGATCGCGGTGATTTCCGTCGTGGCGACCCTGTCGGCGGTATCGGGCGTCGGCAATGGCATCCGGATAATCTCCGAGTGGAATATCTGGCTGAGCGCGGTGCTGCTGGCCTTCTTCCTGTTCGGCGGGCCGTTCAATTGGCTGATGGGCTTCTTCATCACGACTCTCGGCGACTATCTGTGGAACGCCATTCCAATGGGCTTCCAGATCTTCAGCGATAAAGGCGCGGCCTCCTGGCAGGGCGGCTGGACCATTTTCTACTGGGGCTGGTGGATTTCCTGGGCGCCCTTCGTCGGCATGTTCATCGCCCGGATCAGCCGGGGCCGGACGATCCGCGAATTCATGCTCGGCGTGATGTTCGTGCCGACCTCGATCTCCTTCGTATGGCTGTGCATGTTCGGCGGGACGGCGATGTGGATGGAGCTGAACGCCGCCGGCGGCGTCGGCACCGCGGGCATCGCAGACCTGGTGCGCAACTGGGATCTGCCGTCTGCGCTCTACGGCACGATCAGCCAGGTGACGGAACTCGGCTGGCTCAACTGGGCCATGGCGGCGCTCGCCACCATGCTGTTGGCAACCTGGTTCATCACCTCGTCGGATTCGGGAACGCTGGTGATTACGACCATGCTGAGCATGGGCGACGACAATCCGCCCCAGCGCTTCCGCATCGTCTGGGGCATGGGCGAGGGCTTCGTCGCCGCCGTACTGCTGGCGGCAGGCGGCCTGACGGCCCTTCAGACGGCGTCGATCGCCGCAGCGCTCCCGGTCAGCGTGATCCTGCTGCTGATGGCCTACGGCATCGTCAAGTCGCTGCACGAGGATCCGAGCGCGGTCGCCGCGCCGCCTGAGGACCGTGCGCCCGACGGGACGCGCATGGCCCAGGAACTGCACGCCTGACCCGGCGGCCCGGCGTGGCTTGGGCGGCACCGGATTCTCCGGCGCCGCCCGGCCACCGGGAACAGGACGTGCCAAACGCCGGTCAATCCGGACCGGGATGAGCGGCCGATGGGCCGGGCGGCGGTTGCGGCTCTCCGGATCGTGTCGATCGCCGCGCTCGGCGTCGTGGCCGGGACGCTGGCGTCCTTGGCCGCGATCGGGTTCGTCGAAACGGTCGCCCTGCTGAACGACTGGCTGCTCGTCTCGCCGCGCAGCCGCTTCATGGCGGGCGATCCGCTCCTGCTGATAGCCGCCACCATCTGCGTGCCGGCAGCGGGCGGGCTGATCGTCGGCGTGCTTCACCGCTACATGCCGGACCGCCGGCCGCACGGGCCGCCGGACATCATCCGCGCCGCCCATCTGCACGATGGCCGGATGCCGGCCCGCGCCGGCTTCCTCAGCGCGCTGACGAGTCTGGTTTCGCTCGGGTCAGGCGCATCGGTCGGGCAATACGGTCCGCTCGCGCATCTCGGCGCGACCCTCGGCTCCCTGGCCGCGCGGTTCGACCGGAACAGCCGGTGGATGGGCACGGCAGGCGTAGGCTGCGGCGCAGCCGCCGCGATCGCGACCGCGTTCAATGCCCCGATTGCGGGAATCATTTTCGCCCACGAGGTGATCCTGCGCCACTATTCCCTGCGCACCTTCGCGCCGATCACCGTGGCGGCGACGATCGGCTACGTCGTCGCCAACATCGTCTTCGAGCGCCCGCCGCTGTTCCAGGTGGAGGCGGTAAGCGTGAAGGCCGCGCCCGAATTCCTCGGTTTCATCCTGATCGGCGCCGTCGGCGCCTTCGTCGCCGTGCTCTATATGCGCGCGATCCTCTTCGCCGGCCGGGTCGCCCGGAGCCTGCCTCTCGCCGACTGGTCCAAGCCGATGCTGGCGGGCGCGGCCCTGGGCGTGGCCGCGATCTGGCTGCCCGACATCCTGGGCATCGGCAAGGAGACGCTGCGCTTCGCCGTCATCGACGGCGCCTTCGCCCCGGCAGAACTGGCTGCCCTGCTTGTCGCCAAGGTCGCAGCGACGGCGCTGTGCATCGGGTTCGGCTTCGCCGGCGGCGTGTTCAGCCCGGCCCTGCTGATCGGCATCCTGTTCGGCGCGCTCGCCGGCGTCGGCGCCGAACCGCTGCTCGGCGACCTGCGCTCGGACATCGCCATCTATGCGATCTGCGGCATGGTTGCCGTGACCAGCGCGGTCATCGGCGCGCCGCTCACCGCAATCCTGATCGTGTTCGAACTGACCCGCAACTACGACCTGGCGACCGCGGCCATGGTCAGCGTCGTCTTTTCGAACCTGGTCTCCTACCGGATTTTCGGGCGCTCCCTGTTCGACGTGCAGCTCCGGGCCGGGGGCTTCGACCTTGCCTCCGGCCGGGACAGGGCGATCCTCGACCTTCGCCCGATCGACGGCTATCTCAGCCAGGACTACACGGCCCTGGCGCCGGACACGCCGCCTGCCGAGGCGAAATCGCGGCTCGTGGAGGACCGCCGCCACGAGGGCTATGTCGTCGACGCCGGCGGACGCTATCTGGGCACGGTGAAGCTTGACGAACTGGTGGCGTGGGAAGATGGCGGCGGCGCGGCGTCCGGCGCTACGGTCGCGCAGCTCGCGAAGCCCGAGGCGTTGATCTTCACGGGGGGAATGTCGATCTGGGCCGCGATGGAGCAGATGGGCGATTTCGTCGGCGAGAGCATCCCGGTGCTCGAGGACGGGGAAGACGGCCGGATGCTGGGCGTGGTGTTCGAGGCGGCCATCGTCAAGGCCTGGCTGGACACGATGAACGACATGCGCCGGGAGGAGAATGCGGGGGCATGAGCGCCCGCCGCCGGCCGGGAGGAACCATGCCACTGCAACCGATCCGTTTCGCCGCCGCCGGACTCGCGGTCCTCGCGGCCGCCTTGTGGCTTGCCGTCGCCGGGCCGGGCGCCGCCGCCGACCGGGCGCTTACGGTCGCGACCTGGGGCGGCGCCTACGAACACAGCCAGAAGAAAGCCTATTTCGAGCCGTTCACCGCAAAGACGGGCATTCCCATCAGGACCGCGCGCTACAATGGCGGGCTGGCGGAGCTCCGCCGGCAGCGCCGCAGCGGCAACGTCGCCTGGGACGTCATCGACATGACGAAGGCCGATAACCGCGCGGCCTGCAAACAGGGACTGCTGGAGCCGATCGACCATTCGATTCTTCTCCCGGGCATCGACGGCACGCCCGCCCGCCGGGATTTCGTCGACGGCGCGCTGACGGAATGCGGGGTGTCGCATATCGTCTATGCGACGGTCATCGCGTACAACCGCAACGCCTTTCCGGGCGAACGCCCGAGCCGGATACGGGATTTGTTCGATATCCGGCGCTTCCCCGGCAAGCGGGCGCTGCAGAAGATTCCCGACGCGAACCTCGAATGGGCGCTCAGGTCCTACGGGGTGCCGCGCCAGGAAATCTACCCGCTGCTGAGTACGGAACGCGGCCTCCGGCTCGCCTTCGAGAAGCTCGACAGCATCCGCGACCATACGATCTGGTGGACCGACGTGGCGCGGCCGGTGGAGCTGCTTGTCTCCGGAAAGGCGGTCATCGCTTCGCAGTATAACGGCCGGCTGTTCGATGCCGCCGCGGTCAGGGGCCATCCCATCGAGATCGTCTGGGACGCGCAGGTCTCCGAACTGAGCGCGCTGGCGATTCCGAAAGGGACTCCCCGGCTGCGCGACGCCCTGCGTTTCATCCGGTTCGCCACCGGCACCCGTCCGCTTGCCGACCAGGCGAAATACATCGCCTACGGCCCGGCCCGTCGGTCGTCGATGAAACTGGTTTCCCGGCACGCCGGTACCGGCGTGGACATGCGCCCCCACCTGCCGACCGACCCGTCGAACTTCAGCACGGCGATCCTGAAGGACACCGAATGGTATGCCAGCCTCTACGACCGGATCGTGGCGCGCTTTCGTGCGTGGCTCGCCGGGTCGGGCTCGGTCCCGGCGAGGGGCGGCGGTTGACGATGGCGCGTTCCGCATTGCATGGTTTTCCGTTGCAATGAAGGCTGGCGCCGGCGGCGGCAATGGCGGGAAACCGGCGATGCTGGAACTCTATCACTTCTGGGATTCGCCCTGCTGCTTCAAGGTCCGGCTGGTCCTGGCCGAGAAGGGGCTGGACTGGTCAGAGCGCTATATCGCGACCCACCGCTTCGAGCATTTTCGGCCCGAATACCAGGCGCTCAACCGCCACAGCAAGATTCCGACCCTGGTGCATGACGGCAGGCCGGTCATCCAGTCCTCCGAGATCGCCCGCTATCTGGACGAGCGGTTCCCCGAACCCCGGCTCAGGCCCGACGATCCGGCGGCGCGCGCGACCATGCGCGAATGGATCGCCGAGGAGCAGGAATACCTGTTCCCGCTGATCGTCACCCTCAGCTTCAACCTGATGATGAAGCTGCGCAGCGCAGGCTTCGGCATGGCGCAGCTTGAGGAATGGTCGCTGCGCCACCCGGACCAGGATCGCGCCCAGGAGTATCTGCGCCGGGTTTCCGGGCCGCCGGACCGTGCCGCCGTCGACGCGGCCGCGGCCAAAATCCGCTGGCACCTGACGCATCTGGAAAAAGCGCTGGCGGCAAGCGGCGGCCCGTGGATCTGCGGGCCGGACTATTCGCTGGCCGACATCTGCGTCGCGCCGATCCTCGACCGGGTCGAGTCCCTCGACCTTGCCGGCCTGTGGGCCGACCTGCCGGCGGTCGGCGTATGGTTCGGGCGAATGAAGGAGCGGCCGGCCTTCCGGCAGGCGGCGCCGCCCTTCGAATACCGCATGTGGGGTCCGCTCAAGCCGCCGCCGGCCCGCCCGGTCGATCCGGCCGCGGCGGGCGACACCTTTCCGGCGGCCTGACGGCTACGCCCGCCGGGGCCGGCGCTTCCAGCCCCAACGCCCGTTGCGCCGGCGCTACCTCCGGCGGGTGGCCCGGATTCGCTGCCAGATTTCCGCGATCAGGTCCGCCGCCCGGTTTTGCGCCGCGGGCGAAAGGCGGAGCCGGGCGGCATCTCTCAACTCCGGCGCCCGGACATATCCCTGTCCGGCGGCCAGGCTGGTCCAGACGAACGTCCGGAAATCGTCCTGCGGGACGCCGTATCCCCGGAAGTACAACAGGCCCAGATTGTACTGCGCCCGCGCCAGGCCGCGTTCCGCAGCCAGGCGGAACCACCGGGCCGCGTTCGCATTGTCGGCCGGCACCCCTTTACCCGTGAAATAGGCGAAACCCAAATTGTGCTGGGAGGCCGCGTGTCCCTGCGCCGCCGCCTTGCGGAACCATTTCAGCGCTTCGGCATCGTCGGCGGGGACGCCCCGGCCCCGGAAATAGGCGCTGCCCAGATTGTGCTGCGCAACCGCATGCCCCTGTTTTGCGGCCTTGCGGAACCACTTTACCGCTTCCGCATGATCGGCCGGGACACCGAGACCCCTGCCGTACAGGATGCCCAGCGTGTTCTGCCCGTTCGCGTTGCCCCGTTCGGCAAGTACGCGGAAGGCCTTCAAGGCTTCGGGATAGTCGCCGCGCCGGTAGGCGTCGATGCCGGTCCGGAGGAGATCCTGGCCGGACGCCTGGGCCGCGTGCAGGACAACAACGGCGACAAGAAGCACGGAACGAAATTTCACGCTGCGTATCCTGTGGGCGAATCGGAACATCGCCGCCGGCATCCGCCAGAACCGGGCTCAACGAAGAATAGACCAGGGAAGAATAGACCGGGCCGGAGCCGCATTCTACCGGAGTGCGCGATTGCCCCGGACCGGCTCCGGCGCATGGGGCTTCGCGATTCGGTCTTTTCAAACGCCCGGCATGGGCGTATGAGCGCGCCCCGACATTCCGTATGGCCTTAACCTGTGCGAGAATGAGCAATGAACATGCGCGTGTCTCCAACCCCGGATTCCTCCCCCGCCGCCGCGCCTGCCTGGACCCCCGGGATCGCCGCTGCGGTCGCCGCGCTGGCAGACGATCCGGACCACCCGACCGGCCTGCCGGCGCCCTTCTATACCGACGACGCGATGCTGGCCCTGGAGCGCGACACGGTGCTCGCGACCGGCTGGACGGCGCTCGCCTTCGGCGCCGACGTGCCGGAGGCCGGCGACCTGTTCCCGGTCGATCTGGCCGGCCTGCCGCTGCTGCTGGTGCGCGGCCGCGACGGGGCATTGCGCGTCTTTCACAATGTCTGCCGCCATCGCGGCATGAAGCTGGTCGGCGCGCCGCGCAACGCCGGCCGGGTCATCAGATGTCCCTATCACGCCTGGTGCTACGGGCTCGACGGGCGCCTGAGCGCCACGCCCCATGTCGGCGGCCCCGGCGTCCACGAATGCGAGGGCTTCGATACCAGGGATTTCGGCCTCATGCCGGTGCGCAGCGGCGCCTGGCACGATACCGTCTTCGTCAATCTCGACGGCAAGGCGCCGCCGCTCGAAGAAGCCCTGGCGCCGCTGAAGGAGCGCTGGGCGGCGTTCGAGGACGCAACCCTGGTCACCGAGGACGGCTTCGGCTTCGGCTTCGACCTGGCGACCAACTGGAAGCTGCCGATCGAGAACTATCTCGAATCCTACCATCTGCCGACCATCCATCCCGGCCTCAACCGCTTCTCGCGCCTGGAGGACCACTACAACATCGCCGGGCCGGGCGGCATCGCGGGCCAGGGCTCGACGGTCTGCCGCCCGCCGATGGACGAAGAGGGCCGCCGGCTGCCGACCCTCGAAGGGCTGCCGGACGAATGGCTGGAGAAGGCCGAATATATCGCCGTCTTCCCCAACGTCATGTTCGGCATTCACCGCGACCATCTCTACAGCGTGATCGCGACGCCGGTTGCGCCGGGCCGCACGACCGAGCGGGCGCGCATCTACTGCTACAGCCCGGACGGCCTCGCCGACGACCTGAAGGCGCTGCGCCGGCAGACCGTCGAGATCTGGCGCGGCATCTTCGCCGAGGACGTGATCCCCGTCGAAGGGATGCAGGCCGGCCGCCATTCGCCGGCGTTCGACGGCGGCGCGCTCACCCCGGTCATGGACGCGCCGACCCGCCACTATCACGTCTGGCTCGCCCGGGCGCTGATCGGGCACTGACCGCGCGCCGACTGGGCACCGGCCTCGCTGCCGGGAACGGTGGGGGTCCCTGGAACGCAAAACGGCGGACCGGGGCCCGCCGTTTCAACCGTATCCGGGCGGTCGCCCGCGCCGATTCAGCCCTGGCGCGCCTTGAATTTCCGCACCGTCTTGCTGATGACATAGATGCGCCCGCGCCGGCGCACGACGCGGCAGTCCTTGTGGCGCTTCTTCAGGGTCTTGACGGAGCTTGCGACTTTCATGGGTCCGGCGCCGGATTGGGGAACAGCCTCGAAGGCGGGCAGATAGGGCCACGCCTGCCGTGAGTCAACCGCGCGTTCCGGCGCATTTCCGGTCCCGTTCAGCGAGAGCTCAGGCGGCGGCCGCCGCGTCCCGCCGCCACACGACCGGGTAGAGGCCGCAGTCCATCGGGTCGCCGTCGCGCAGCGCCTCGGTCATGAGCGGCTTCGCCGTGCCCGGCCTCATATCGTAGCGGGCGTCGTCGCCGGTATAGCGCACCGTGTAGCCGCGCCGTCGGACGTCGCTGCGCAGATTGCCGCCGGCGCCGTGGACCGCCATGGCGTGGAAGGCGATAACGTCGCCGGGTTCCATGTCCCACGCGACGATGTCGTAGTCGCCGCGCGCCGCCTCGATATCCGGCATTGTCTCATAGTCCGGATTGTCGTCGTAGCTGCGGGTCACGGTCTTGCCGAACGGCTCGGGCTGGAACCAGCGGTCCCACCGGTGCGAACCGCGCACGAATTCCAGCCGCCCGTTCTCCGCCGTGGTCGGGTCGAGCGCGAGCCAGAAGGACATGACCTGCCGGCCGCGCACCGGCCAGTAGGGCTGGTCGTTGTGCCAGCGCGTCCGGTTGACCGTCCCCGGCTCCTTCACGAAGAGCTGGTCGTAGAGCAGGTTGACTTTCGCCCCGCCGAAGAACTGCGCCGCCAACTCCGGCAGGCCGCTCCCGAAGCAGTAGGCGCGGAAGTCCGGATCGTTCTGCCAGACCCGCAAATTGCCGTGGAACCGGCCCTCACCCTCGGCCTCGTAGCTGTGGCAGAATGGCCCGGGGTTCGCGATGTCCCGCTCGATCGCCGCGGCGACCCGCTCACGCCATTCCGGGCCGATGACGCCCTTGAGCAGGACGGCCCCGTCCGCCTCGAACGCCTCGATCTCCTGCGGGGTGGCCCGGTACGGCACGGCTCACGCGCCCTCGGCGAGGATCGCGTGCATCTCGGCCGCGCCGGCGCGTTCGATCTTCGCCGTCTGGTATTCCTGCGATGTCCAGAATTCCCGCGCCCGCTCGACCGAGGGGAAGCGGATGACGACGACCCGGCGGGCCTCTTCCGGCCCCTCGAAGGTCTCGGTTTCGCCGCCGCGCACCAGCCACTCGCCATCGTAGGCGGCGACCGCCGCCGGGGTCAGCGCGGTGTAGTTCTTGTATTTTTCCGGGTCGGTCACGTTCACGAACGCGACGAATATTCCTGCCACGGCATCCTCCTGCAATCCGGCTGCGCTGTCGGTAAGACAGCCTTCCATACACAACCCGCCGGCGGTTGAGGAGTCGCCTGTCCCCATGGCCGCCGCCGGGGCCTCCCGCCCTGTTGCCAGTGCGGGCCGGGTAAGGCAGTTTGCCGCCGCATCATCCCCGGACCCCAGACAACGACCAGCGGAGAAGACCGCCATGCAGCTCAAGGACAAGGCCGCCATCGTCACCGGCGCGGCATCGGGATTCGGCGAGGCCATCGCCCGGCGCTATGCCGCGGAGGGCGCGAACGTCGTCTGCGCCGACCTGAACGACCAGCTCGGCCGCAAGGTCGCCGACGAGATCGGCGGCGCCTATGTCCATGCCGACGTCGCCGACCGGGACGACGTGAAGGCCATGGTCCGCACCGCGGTCGACCGCTACGGGCGGCTCGACACCATGGTCAACAATGCCGGCATCACCCACGTCAACCGGCCGATGCTGGAGGTCGGCGAAGAGGAATTCGACCGCATCTTCGCCGTCAACGTGAAGGCGATCTACCTGGCGGCGCTGGAGATCGTGCCGCTGATGCGCGAGCAGGGCGGCGGCTGCATCATCAACACCGCCTCGACTGCCGGCCTGCGCCCGCGGCCGGGCCTGACCTGGTACAACGCCTCGAAGGGCGCGGCCATCACCATGACCAAGTCGATGGCGGCCGAGCTCGGCCCGGACAACATCCGGGTCAACGCGCTCTGCCCGGTCGCCGGCGATACGCCGCTGCTCGCCTCCTTCCTCGGCGCCAATCCGCGCGAGGCCTTCGAGGCGACGGTGCCGCTCGGCCGGCTCTGCACCTCCGAGGATGTCGCCAAGGCCGCCCTGTGGCTGGCGAGCGACGAGGCGAGCTTCATCACTGGCGTCGCCTTCCCGGTCGACGGCGGACGGGGGGTGTAGCCGGCGGCAGTACTGCCGATATCGGGAATTTCCTGCTCGATCTGTAGGGGAGGGTTTGAAACCCTCCCCTACGTTTCCGGGGAAGCTCCCGGCGCCGGTTTGAGCAGGCTGAAGAAGGCCGGCAGGGCGATCAGGTAGAGGGCGGCGGCGGCGAGCAGCAGGGTCTGCTGGCCGAACAGCACGTTGACGATCGGCACGGCAACCGCGCCGACGACCGAGAAGGTGCCGTTGATCCCCCAGGCCCACAGGAAAAACCGTTCCTTGCCGAGGCGCGAGAGCATCGTCATGCCGGTCGGGAAGGGAAAGCCCATCAGGAAGGCCGCCGGTGCGACGAGCAGGATGCAGGTGGCGATGCGCAGCGGGTAGGGCCACTGGCCGATCGCGCCGAGCACCGGATCGAACAGCAGGGCGCCCAGCGCCACCAGCGCCGCGATGCCGATGAAAATCCGCGGCATGACGCGCTGGCAGTCCGCCACGAAGCGCCCGCTGGCCAGCGAGCCGAGGCCGGAGAAGAACAGCATGCTGGTGATCAGGACGGTCGCCGAGATCGTCGGGTTCGAGAGCGCCACCAGGAACTTGCCGATCAGGCCGACCTCGATGGTGATGTAGCCGGCGCCCAGGCAGAAAAAGTAGACGAAGATGCCGATCTTGCCCGGCTGGCGCGAAAAGATGGTGCGCCAGCCCGCAGCAACCGGGATCATCATCAGGAAGACGCCGAAGATCGTCGCGATGATGAGCGTCGCCCAGAGCAGCAGATAGCCCCATTCGTCGGACACGGCTTCGAGCTGGTCGAGGAAGTGCGGGATTTCCGGCGCCTTGATATAGGCGGCGAAATAGGGCCGGTTGTCGGTCAGCGGGCGGGTGTCGAAGACGTATTTTTCCTGCACCTCGGCGAACTCGCCGGCCAGCATGTGGCCCAGCATCAGCCGGTAGAGATTCTGCCAGGTCGGCGCCGCCCGGTCCGCGTCCCTGCCGTCCGGCGCCCCGTGGGCCCCGGACCCGGCCCCAGACCCGGACCCGGCCTTGCCGACGATGAAATGGGAGGCCCGGTAGGTCCGCCAGATGCGTGCGGCGTCCTTCGGACCGAAGCGGGACGCGCCGGCCGCGCCGCCGGGCGCGTGCAGCAGTTCCCACGACATGTCCTCCGACCACGCCGTCAGGGCCGCAGTCTCGGACGGGGTAAAGCCGTTCTTCTTGTAGAGAACCGTGACGGTCGAGAGGTAGGTGTGGAAGATGAACAGCCTGTCGCGCGCCCTGTCGCCATCGAGGCCGCGGGCCGCGGCGGCCACGGTGGCGAACAGCTTGGGCACCGATTTCGGCAAATCCTCCTTGTTCCACAGGGTGATCGCGAGCACGCCGTCCGGCTTGAGCGCGCGCATGTAGTCCTGCAGGGTCTCCTGGGTGTAGTTGTATTTCTCGACGATGGCGAAGCCGCCGGCGTGGCTGAGGCCGGTCGAGTCGGCGAGGCTCAGGTCGATGACGTCGTAACGGTCCCGGACCCCGGCGAGATGGAGCCGCCCGTCATAGGGGACGATCCGGACCTTGGCGTCGTTCAGCGGATTGCCGGTCAGGCGGGTAATCGGCCCGTCGCCGGTCAGCGCCCGGAGCAGCGCCGGATTGCTTTCGGCAACGGTGAGCGACCTGGCGTCGGCGGCGAGCGCGACGTTCGACGAGATGCCGCCGCCCAGCTGGACCACGAAGACGTCCGGCCGCTTCTTGACGATGTAGGGCGCGTACATCGGCAGGAATTCGAAATAGGCCTGCTGCGCCCGGGGAATCCGCTTCATCGCCCCGATGGGGCCGTCCGAATCGATGTAGAGCGCCAGGTAGGCGTTCTTCGGCATCGACTCGAGATTGACCGAGGCGTTGTCGCTCAACCCCGGCGCAAAATGCAGGTAGGAACTGGCGTAGCCCTCGAGCAGGCCGAAGGGGGAATAATCGCGGTAGATGCGCTTCGAATCCGGGAACTTGCGGGCGTAACTGACGCCCTTGAACTGGTTGACCTCGATCCGTGTGTGGCTTGCCGAGACCCAGAGCGCGCCGGCGCCCAGCACGGCGGCGATGCCGAGCGGCACCCAGGCGCGCGCGGCGCCGAACCACACCGCCGCGGCGAGCGCCCACAGGCCGAAGGGGATCAGCAGGATCCAGTCCGGCGGCACGACATAAAGGCCGGCGAGGAAGACCAGCCCGCACAGGCCGGAGCCGGCGAGGTCGGCGAAATAGACCTTCCCGAACACCGCCTGGCCGCGCAGGAATACCAGCCCGAGGAAGAGGGCGCCGGGCAGGAACGGAATGAAATAGACCAGAAACAGGTAGAAGAGCCTGAACTTCTGTTCCGGATTGGCGACCAGCTCGATCGGGTTGAAGCCGAGCGACTGGGCGACGGCGTTCGATAGCAGCATGAGCGGCCCGAAAACGATGAGCGCGCCGGTAATCAGCGGCTCCCAGTATTTCCGGAAGGCCGGCGTGCTCACGCACATCGCCGCGCTCATCACGCCGAAGCCGAGCATGGCGATCGAGATCACGAACGAGCCGAAATGCGACCAGGTTCCGACCGCGAAGACCCGCATGATGCCGATTTGCAGCGCGATAATCGCGCCGGCGATCAGCCCGACCGAAACATAGAAGGACAGGTCGAGCGCGCGACGCTCCATGCCGCCTGTGGGATCGGAAACGGGCGACGTCAACGGGCGACTCTGGTCATCGGACCGGTCCGGAGATTGGTCAACATTGGTCGGAAGCCACCAGCCCGAATCGCCCTTCGATACGCCCCGCCCTTCGATACGCCGCCTGCGGCGGCTACTCAGGGTGAGAGAGCGTGTTGCAGGCGGCTATTATTTCCCTCATCCCGAGTAGGCGCGCCAGCAGCCTGTCCTGAGCCCGTCGAAGGGCCGTATCGAGGGACCGGCCTGCCGGCAACGATGGCAGTACATCCTAGTTCCCGCCCCAGCGCGAAACGGTCTTGCCGCCCCGATACTTGGTGAGCGCCACGAAGTTCACCTTACGCTTGCAGCGCTGCTTTTCCGCCCGGCTGCATTGGGCGGCGTAGATATCGTGCCGCTTGATGCGGATGCGGCCGGTCTCGCTTTTTGTCTTGGTCAGCTTGAGCAATGACTGGGCGCCGGGCGGGCCGACCGGGATGACCATCACGCCGCCGTCCGCCAGCTGCTTTACCAGGGGCGGCGGGATATGGTCGATGCCGGCGGTCACGATGATCTTGTCGAAGGGCGCATGCTCCGGCCAGCCGAAATAGCCGTCGGCGGTCTTCCGCAGGACCCGGGCGAACTCGATATATTTGGCATCGGTCAGCCTGTCGAGAATCCGGTCCGTCGACTCGGAAAGGGACGGAATGATCTCCACCGAATAGACGTGCGGCGTCAGATAGGTCAGGAGCGCCGCCTGATAGCCGGAGCCGGTGCCGATCTCGAGCACCCTGTCGCCGGGCTGGACGTCCAGTTCCGAGGTCATGCGGCCCACGATGTGCGGGCCGGAGATCGTCACGCCGCAGCCGATATCGAGAAAGGTATGGGCGTAGGTTCGCGCTGCGCTGCCGCTGCGGGAAAACTCTTCGCGCGCGGTCGCCAGGAAGGCGCGCTTCTCCTTGTCCCGCCACAGGTCGAAATTCTCGATCATGGCGAGATAGCGCTCCCACTTCGCGCGCAGGAAGTCCGGCTTGTCGCCCCGGGCCTTTTGCATGAAGGCGGCGAAGGTCTCGAAATCTTCCAGCGGCGGGCTGAAGCCGGAATCGGAAGCGCCGCCGGCGCCGGTCGCCGGTTCGCCGGTGACCAGAATCGTGTCGGCAATCCGGGCGCAGCCGGCGGCCTCGGCCGAGAAACCGGCCAAGAGGACCCCGACAATGAAGACAGGGGCGGCAGCCGCCACCCGGATGTGCGGATGCACAAAACGCATCAAACGCCTTTCCCTTGCCGGAAAACCACCGCAACCGACGCCCGATCGGCATCCTGGGGAGACTGAGAATCGCCCTGAAACCGGCAGAAATATGACGCCTCCCCCTGACCCTGTCTATACGCGCCGACACGGCCATTGCTCAACCCGAACGCGGTCAAATACGGGTGAAGGCGGAAATGTCGACCGCGGGATTGCGAAGCCGTCGGCGATCAGGCATCCAGCCGGCGATACTTGATGCGGTGGGGCTGCTCGGCGGCGTCGCCCAGCCGTTTGCGCCGGTCTTCCTCGTAATCCTGCCAGTTGCCTTCGTTCCAGACCGCCCGGCTCTCGCCCTCGAAGGCCAGGATGTGGGTGCAGATGCGGTCGAGGAACCAGCGGTCGTGGCTGATCACCATGACCGAGCCGGCGAAGGCGAGCAGCGCTTCCTCCAGCGCGCGCATGGTGTCGACGTCCAGATCGTTGGTCGGCTCGTCGAGCAGCAGCAGGTTGGCGCCGGACTTCAGCACCTTGGCGAGATGCACCCGGTTGCGCTCGCCGCCGGAGAGCATGCCGACCTTTTTCTGCTGGTCGCCGCCCTTGAAGTTGAAGTTCGAGACGTAGGCGCGGCTGGGTATCTCCCGCTTGCCGAGTTGCAGCATGTCCAGGCCGCCGGAAATCTCCTGCCACACTGTCTTCGCATCGTCGAGCGAGGCGCGCGACTGGTCGACGAAGCCGAGCTGCACCGTCTCGCCGACCCGCAACGTGCCGGCGTCCGGCGCCTCCTGCCCGGCGATCATGCGGAACAGGGTGGTCTTGCCGGCGCCGTTCGGCCCGACGATGCCGACGATGCTGCCGGGCGGCATCAGGAAGTTCAGGTCGTCCATGAGCAGCCGGTCGCCGAACGCCTTGCGCACGCCCTTGGCCTCGATCACGACATCGCCCAGGCGCGGTCCCGGCGGGATCCAGATCTGCATCTGCTCCGGCGCCTGTTCGCCGGCTTTGGCGAGCAGCGACTCGTAGGCGCTGACCCGCGCCTTGCTCTTGGACTGGCGGGCGCGCGGCGCCTGGCGGATCCAGTCCAGCTCTCGGCCGAGCGTGCGCTGGCGGGCGGCTTCCGTCTTGCCTTCCTGCTCCAGCCGCTTCTGCTTCTGGTCGAGCCACGACGAGTAGTTGCCCTGCCAGGGGATGCCCTGCCCGCGGTCCAGTTCGAGGATCCAGCCGGCGACATTGTCGAGGAAATAGCGGTCGTGGGTCACCGCCACGACGGTGCCGGGAAATTCCGCCAGGAAGCGTTCGAGCCACGCGACCGATTCGGCGTCGAGATGGTTGGTCGGCTCGTCGAGCAGCAGCATGTCCGGGCCCGAAAGCAGCAGCCGCGCCAGCGCGACTCGCCGCCGCTCGCCGCCGGAGAGGGTGGCGACGCCGTCCTCCGCCGGCGGGCAGCGCAGCGCGTCCATCGCGACCTCGATGCGCCGGTCGAGGTTCCAGGCGTCGGCGGCGTCGATCTGCTCCTGGAGCCCGGCCTGTTCCTCGATCAGGCCGTTCATCTCCTCGTCGGTCAGATCCTCGCCGAACCGCATGGAGACCTCGTTGAACCGCTCGACCAGCGCCGCCAGCGGCCCGACGCCCGCCATGACATTCTCGCCGACCGTCAGCGCCTCATCGAG
Organism: Rhodospirillaceae bacterium; assembly: GCA_028819475.1. Taxonomy (NCBI): domain Bacteria; kingdom Pseudomonadati; phylum Pseudomonadota; class Alphaproteobacteria; order Rhodospirillales; family Rhodospirillaceae; species Rhodospirillaceae bacterium. The sequence goes on along the minus strand of JAPPLJ010000033.1, from coordinate 11,445 downwards.
TTCCGGCTCCTGGGCCAGATAGCCGATCTTCACCCCGTCGGCGGCCCAGGCCTCGCCGGTGATGCTGTCGTCCAGCCCGGCCATGATTTTGAGCAGCGAGGATTTGCCGGCGCCGTTCAGCCCGAGCACGCCGATCTTGGCGCCGGGGAAGAAGGACAGCCAGATATCCTTCAGCACCTGCCTGCCGCCGGGGTAGGCCTTCGACAGGCCTTTCATGACATAGATGTATTTCTTCGGATCCATGGTTTCGGGGTTTCGGGGTTTCGGGGGCGCCGTTCGGTGAAGGCGGCGGGTTGCGGCGCGAGATAGATCGGAACCGAAGCGCAAGGCAGGCGCGGCGATGTCGCGGCGTCCTGCGAGACCGGGCTTCAGGACGAAAAATTTCCAACCCGTCATTTCGACCGAACGGAGTGAGCGGAGAAATCTTTCCGGTACAGCGCTTCGGACCTGACACCACGCGGGAAAGATATCTCCGCTCCATGGCCCTGCAGGCCATTCCGGTCGATATGACGGTTAATTTCGCGAGCGATGCCTCCGCAGGCCGTAACACTTGAATCGGCCCTATACCCCCGCCGCCACGCCCGCGGCGTCTGCGCTGCTAGCGCATTTCCCGGCGGCTTACGCGGCGCGCGATCCAAACGGTTGCCGGTGCGGCGAAGACCGCGTAATTGTCGAGCGGCCGCACGGGAAAGCCGGGAAAATGACCCTCTACGCAGATTCGCAATATCCGGTGCGAGACGATCTCGACGCCGTTCATGCCAGACATCTCGATCAGTTGGCCGACCCGGGCACCTGGGGCACCGGCGCGCAGCGCCTGGCGGTCGCCGGAGAGGTTCGCCAGGCGTGTTATGACGCGGGTACGCAGGAAGAACCGGAAGACACCGGCCCGCTGAGTAAAGTCAAACTGCCGGAGGCGGTCTGCGCGACGGTCCGGAAACTGGCTGTCGCGCCCAGGGATTTCGACGAGGATTCCTATGAAGAAGCCAGGAGCGGCGGTCTCAGCGACGAGGAATATGTCGAAATTGTCGGCATCGTATCGCGCCTGACCTGCATGGACGTGTTTGCCCGCGGCCTTGGCGTTCCTCTACGCCCCCTGCCGGCCGCGCGTGACGGCCGGCCGTCCCGGGTCCGCCCCCGGGTCGCCAGGAAGGAAATGGCCTGGGTGCCCACCGTTCCGAATCTCCCGGAGGGCGGCGAGGAGGCCGCCGAGATGTACGGCGAGGATTACCGGCCCTACATCATCCGGTCGGTCAGTCTGGTGCCGGATGAAGTGCGGCGGCATCTTGAACTGGAAGAAGTGCAATACCTTCCTATGAAGAATGTTTTCATCAAGGATTTTCAGCATCATGAGGGGTTCACGCGCGCCCAGGTCGAACTGATTGCAGGGCGGGTATCCGCCCTCAACGAGTGCTTCTACTGAACGGCGGGCCACGCCTGGTTCCTCCGTGAGAGTGGACGCGTAACCGGCCTCACCGTCAATCTGGCGGCACTGCTCGACCCGGATCGGGACAGCGGGGTGCCCGGCGGCAGGGAAATCCTGGCCTTTGCCGATGCCGTCATCGGACCCGACCGGGCCGCACTGGACCGGGCGCGGCAGAACCTCGCCGGCGCCGTCGGGCCGGTGGCGGTATCGGCGGCGGCGGCCATTGCCGCGACCTTCACCAAGAACGATCGCATGGCCAATGGCACCGGCATTCCGTCCGAGCTGAAAATGTTGCGGAATTCCAGGGAGATCCGGGCGGAACTCGGGTTGAATGTCTTCCGGTCGTCGGCGAGCACGTTCAGGCACTACCCCGACGACAGATAGCCGGCCGGCGGAAGGCCGGCGCCGGGTTCTACCTGTCGATATAGCCGAGCGTGATCGGGTGCCCCTTGCGCTGTTCTTCCGCAGCCCCGGTGTGCTTTCCCGAGTTCCAGCCGACGGGGCGCAGCACGCGCTCGGCAAAGTCGATCGACTCCTGGTCGGTGACCGTTGCAATGGTGTCGTTCCAGCGGTTCAGGAAGCCGCCGACCGCGATCACCGCCAGTATCTCGATGATCTGGTCGTTCGAATAGTGCTTGCGCAGTTCGACGTAATTCTCCGGTTCGACGGCATTCGGCGAAACGCCCGCCGCAAACGCCAGGTCGAGGGCCGCCCGCTCGGCATCGGAAAATTCGGGAGAGGTCTGATAGCTCCAGAGCGCTTGGATCCTCTCGTCCGAGACCCCGAGCTTGTGGAGGTGGTAGGAGCCGTGGGACTGACAATGCAGACATCCGCTTGCCAGGCTCGCGGCCGTGAAGATCAGCTGTTTGAGTTCCCCGTCGATACCGCGGCCCGGAAAGACGAGTCTCAGGAGATCGTTCACACTCTGCCGCAGTTCGGGCCAATGGTGCATCTCGAGGTTTTGCCGGCTTTCATATCCCGTTGCTGCCATAAGCTTCCTCCCGGGGCCGATCGTCGGCGGTGAGACCAGTTTCCCGATCGGGTCCTCCATTGCAATACGTTCATCGGCTGTATCGGATCGCCGGCCGGCGGATCGGCGGTGGCTCGCCTCCGGCCGGCATGACGGTCGGTCACCTCCGCTTCCAGGCCCGCGGAGTCTGCCAGGTCGCCACTGCAACGCCGGCCAGGATCGTCAGCGTGGCGGCGACCTTTGCCGAGGTGACCGGCTCGGCGAGGAACAGGGCGCCCCAGGCGACGCCGACCAGCGGCGACATGTAGTTGCTCATGGCGACGAAGTTCGGCCCGGTCCGCTTGATCAGCACGAAGAAGAGCAGGACGTTCGTTCCGGTGCTGAACAGCGCCAGGGCGAGCACAGCCAGTACCGGCACCGTCGCGGGTTTCGAGGCCAGCGGATCGCCGATCCCGAAGGAAACCGGGAGGAGCAGCGCCGTCGCCATGGCGAGCGACCAGCCCGCGCTGACCGCAGGATGGACGTCGCCCATCGTGCGCCGGGTGACGATGATCGCGACGGCGTAACAGGCGGCGGCGCCGATCACCAGGATCTGGCCGGCCAGCGCGCCGCCCAGCCCTTCGAGCGCCGCGGGGCCGAGCAAAACGAGCACGCCGGCGAAGCCCAGCGCCGTGCCGGTCAGCTTGCGCCAGGTGAACTTGTCGTCCGAGAAAAAGTGCGCCAGTCCGAGGGTGAACAGCGGCACGGTCGTGATCAGGATCGCGCCCAGGCTGCTGTCGATAAGCTGCTGGCCGACGTTGATCATGACGAAGGGCATGGCGTTGCCGATCAGCCCGATGGCAAGCAGGGCGAGCCACAGGCTGCGCTCGCGCGGCGGCCGCCGGCCCAGGAGGAAGGCGACGGCGATGAGGAAGGCGCCGCCCAGCACCGTGCGGAGCAGGGCGAGGGTCGCCGGATCGAACGCCGGCAGGGAAAGCTTGACGAACAGGAAGGTCGAGCCCCAGACCGTGCCCAGCGTGAACAGCATGAGATAGTTGACGAACATCGGCGGGTTTACGGCCGGATCATGGCGGCGCAGCGCCCGGCAAATCGAATTCCTGCCCGGTCTGTGCTACACTCGGCGGCACGCCCGGACGGACCCTGCTGCCCATGACCGGCATCGATACAAAGCCCCGTACCGATACCCGCCCGGAGACGCGGAAGAAAACGCAGCGCCCGCGGCTGCACAAGGTCATCCTGCTCAACGACGATTACACGCCGCGCGAATTCGTGGTGCGGGTCCTCAGGGCCGTCTTCCGCATGAGCGAGGACCAGGCCTACCGGGTGATGATGACCGCCCATACGCGCGATGCCTGCGTCGTCGCCGTCTATACGAAGGACGTCGCCGAGAGCAAGGCGACCGAAGGCACGGAGGAAGGCCGCAAGGCCGGCCATCCCCTGACCTTCACCACCGAGCCGGAGGAATAGGGCACTGACCGAATCCCCTTCTCTTGAGGGTTCCTCTGCGAAAGGCCGCAAGTATCCGCCAACGGTCGCTTTCCTATTCCTCCCCCTCTTCAGAGGGGGAGGTCAGGTGGGGGTGCCGTGGCGCCCGGCACGGCCCTACCGGCGAGCGGACACCCCCATCGACCTCGCTGCGCTCGGTCACTTCCCCCTCTGAAGAGGGGGAAGGACAAGGTTGCGACGCCTCGCCCTTTCGCAGAGGAATCCCAAGGGGAGGGGGGACGCGCCTGCGTCCTTGGTTACTCACGCCGTTTCGCCTGGCAGCGCGTCCTACCCCTTCGCCGCGATCGCGTCCGCCATCGCCACGAGATGCTCGGACTGGCGGATCGAGGCGTAGTCGATCAGCTTGCCGTCGAGGGCCGCGGCGCCGGCGCCGGCGGCTTCGCTCTCCCGCATGGCGGCGATGATCGCCCGCGCCTTTTCGACCTCGTCCGCCGGCGGCGTGAAGATGTCGTTGGCGAGGCCGATCTGGCTCGGGTGGATCGCCCATTTGCCGTCGCAGCCCAGCACGGCGGCGCGCCTGGCGTGGGCGGCGAAGGCCTCGGCGTCGCGGAAATCGCCGAACGGTCCGTCGCACGGCCGCAGCCCGTTGGCCCGCGCGGCGACCACCATGCGGGTGATTTCGTAGTGCCACATGTCGGCCCAGTGGAACTCGCGCCGGCCGCTCTCGTCCGGATCGGTCAGCACGCCGTAATCCGGGTTGGCGCCGCCGATCTGTACCGTGCGCATCCGGGTCGAGGCGGCATAGTCCGCGGCGCCGAAATGCAGGCTCTCGTTGCGCGGGCTGGCAGCAGCGATTTCCGTGATGTTCTGCATGCCGAGCGCCGTCTCGACGATGAGTTCGAAGCCGATGCGCTTCTTCCGCCCCATCGCCATTTCGACCTGGGAGACCAGGGCGTCGACCGTGTAGACGTCGGCGGCCGTCCCGAGCTTGGGAATCATGATCAGGTCGAGGCGTTCGGAGCAGGTCTCCAGCAGGTCGACGATGTCGCGATACATGTAGGGCGTATCGAGCCCGTTGATCCGCACCGAGAGCGCCTTGTCGCCCCAGTCGCAATCGCCGATCGCCTCGATGACGTTCCTGCGGGCCTCGGCCTTCCTGTCCGGCGCGACGGCGTCCTCCAGATCGAGAAAGACGATGTCGGCCTCGCCGGCAGCCGCCTTCTCGAAAAAGCGCGGGCTGGAGCCCGGAACGGCCAGTTCGCTGCGGTTGAGCCGCGCCGGCGCCGGCGCGATCTGGATGTGGGACATGGCGGAGCCTGCTCGAACGGGGATGACGCGGCGCACCATAGGAGGCGCGCTCAAGCCTTCGGAATCTCGAAAGTGTCGCGCCGGCCGGCCGCGCCCGAAGCGGCCGCACCGGGCCGCGCGATAGCGGGCTAATCCGCCGGCCCGCCGGCGAGGGGATGATGGTCCTCGACCAGCCGCCGCAGCCGCTCGTCCAGCACATGGGTATAGATCTGCGTGGTCGAGATGTCGGCATGGCCGAGCATCTGCTGGACGCTGCGCAGGTCGGCGCCGCGGTTGAGCAGATGGGTCGCGAAGGCGTGGCGCAGGACATGGGGCGACACCCGGGGCGGATCGATGCCCGCCTCGATCGCCAGGTCCTTCAACAGCTGGCCGAAGCGGTGGCGGGTCAGGTGCCCGGCGCCGGAGCGCGACGGAAACAGGAAATGCGATGCCGCGAGGCGCGGATTCCGGTTGCGGACCTCGACCCAGGCCTGGACCGCTTCCCGCGCCGCCTGGTTCAGCGGCACCAGACGTTCCTTGCCGCCCTTGCCGCGCACCAGGATCAGGCGCGGGTCGCGCACCGCCGCGGCGAGCGGCAGGCTGACCAGTTCGCTGACTCGCATCCCGGTTGCATAGAGCAGCTGCATCAGCGCAACGAGGCGGACGCCGTCCGGCCCCGCGCGGTCGCCGGCCGCCTGCAACAGGCCGTCGACCTCCGGCTCGGAGAGGAGCTTCGGCAGCGGGCGGCCCCGCCTCGGCGCTTCCAGCGTCGCCGTCGGATTATCGGCGCGCCGGCCTTCGGCATGCAGAAAGCCGTAGAACTGGCGCATCGCGGACAGGCGGCGCGCGGCGGTCCGCGCCGCCATGCCGGCCCGGTCGAGCGCTGCCAGATACCCGCTCAGGGCGCCCGGCCCGGCATTGTCGAGGCTCGCCCCGTCTTCGGCCAGGAAGGCCGCCAGATGCGCAAGGTCGCGCCGATAGGCCTGGACGGTATTGTCCGAGGCGCCGCGCTCGGCGCGCAGCATCTCCTCGAACAGCTCGGCCGATGGCGGCAGTCCCGCGGTCACCGTGTTGCGGACCCGGCCGCGGCTTCAGAGGTGGCGCGCCAGCGCCGATTCGACGGCAAGCTGGCGCGCTTCGCGTTCGAGACCCACGGCGCGCAGGCCGAACACGGCGTCGCGCAGGATCTGGCGCGGCACCCGGCGCAGGGAACGGCCGTTCACAAGGGTGAGGATACGCAGGACCGCCAGACCGCGCCGGCCGTCGGCCGCCGCTTCGAGCAGGGCGGCGTCGCGTTCCGGGCGCGCCTTCCGCGCGGCCTTCCGTTCTTCGGCGGTTTCGCTGCGCCACGGCCGGGGAATATCCTCCGCGCGCCCGAGACCGTCGAACAGCGCCTTCAGATCGGCAAGATGGACCGCCGCGTTATCGCGGTTCCTCCAGCGTTTGAACCCGATCCAGGACTTGATCGTTTCCGGGGTTTCCCGGGTCGCCGCCGCCGCGAGCAAGGCCGGCACGGTGATGCGGTGCAGATCGGCGGGATTGCGGAACGGCGCGGCCTTGAGGAACCGGTACCAGGCGAAAGCCTCCCGGGTCCGGCCGGTCGCGAAATAGGCCCGCGCAATATGCGCCGCCTGGTCCTGATAGGCCGGGGACGGGCTGACATCCACGAGGAACGGCACCGTCAGCCGTGCCGCCAGCATCTCGGCGCCCTCGTCGCCCTTCATCTCAGCGCCCAGCGCGAGGCGCCACCACGCCGCGAGGATGCGCACACGCCTGGGCGGATCGCCGTCCCCGGCGGCCGCAAGATACAGGTGCGCCCGGGCCCACGGATCGAAATCGCGCAGGCGCGTTGCCCTTGCGTCGGCGATTTCCTGCGGCGATGCGCGGACGCCGGCATAGAGCGCGGCAAGCTTGCGGTCCGCGGGCGCCCCCCGCGCCAGGGCGCGCTCCAGCGCGCGGACCCGCATGGTCCAGCGGATTTTCGGATTGTCCGAAAGGGCGATCAGGGCGCCGGTGGACAGGTTTTTCAGGTTCGCCGATTTGACGCCGACCTTGCGGCTGCGCAGCATCGACAGAGTCAGCGCCAGGGGCTCCACGGGCCGCGCCAGCCACTTACCGGCCGTGACCGCCATGACCGTTTGCTCGAAGCGCCGGGGCGGCGGCGCACCCTGCTCGTGAAGCAGGCGCAGCGCAATTTCCGCCCGTTCGGCGTGACCGCTCAGGACGTGGCAGGCGATCCGCGCCTGCTCGATGAAAGGCGCGGTCGCGCCGGGAACGGCAGCGACAGCGACGCAGGCTCCCTTTGCGTCGCCGGCAAGGAACCGGGCGCGGATCGCGGGATAGGGCGATGCCGCCGCAGCCCGCGTACGGGCCGCCAGCTCGACGGTGTCGCGGACCGCACCCATCCGGATCAGGGCCTTGAGGCGGGCCCGCAGGAAATCGCTCTGAGGCTTGCCGGCCGGCGCCAGCGCCACGGTCAGTAGAAGCCGGCGTTGCAGCGCATGCAGTACCGGCGACCGGTTCGCCGCCGGCAGCCGTTCGATCAGGTCCACCACCTCTTCCAGAGCGGCCCCGCGCCACAGGCCGGCGCCGAGACCGCCGCTCGAATCGCCCAGGGTGCCGCCCGATCCGGCGCCGGGCGCGCCGAGCTCCTCGACGCGGACTGTCGGCCGGTTCCCGGGCGGGTCTTCCGCACCGGACCGGTCGATCCGCGTCGGTTTGCTGCTGTCCTGCGCGAGCGACGGTCCGGCCGGGCCGGCAGCGAGACCGAACGCACCGGCCGCCATCAGCAACAGTCCCGCCGCGGATCCGGGCCGCCGGTATCGGGGAAGTGAGGGTTCGGTCATCGTTCGCGTCAGGGGATAGACCATCGTCCCGGTGCCGTATGCCCGGCCGTGCCCTTACCGGCATTTCTGCGGCCCGGCAAAAAAGAAAATGCTGGCGCCGGGAGGATATCCGACCGACATATTGCGGCGATATTGCGGCGTGGGCAGCCTTTGCCGCACCTTGTGTACCCACAGGGCGACCGCGCCAATGTCTTCGCTCGGCATTGCCGGGAAACCGGATGCATCGTAGTTGCAGTAGCGCACTGAGCATGACGGCCCACAGCGACATATCCCGGCTCCGCGTCGGCAGGACGGTTGTCCTCGTCGGCCTGATGGGCGTTGGCAAGTCCGCGGTCGGCCGGCGGCTGGCCCGGCGGCTCGACCTGCCGTTCATCGACGCCGACGCCGAGATCGAAGCGGCCGCCGGCAATTCCATCGAGGAGCTTTTCCGGCAGCATGGCGAAGCGGAATTCCGCGCCGGCGAGCGCAGGGTCATCGCCCGGTTGCTCGAAGGCGAACCGCATGTCCTTGCCACCGGCGGCGGCGCTTTCATGGATCCCGAGACGCGCGGCCTCGTCAGGGCGCGGGGCATATCGATCTGGCTGAACGCCGATCTGGATACCCTCGTGGAACGGGTGAGCCGCCGCAGCAACAGGCCGCTCCTGAAAAACGGCGATGCGCGGCAGACCCTGTCGGAGCTGATGGCGATCCGCAACCCGGTCTATGCGGAGGCGGATATTACCGTTGCCAGCGTCGACCGGCCGCTGGGCGAAATGACGGTCCGGGTGGCCGACGCGCTTCAGGACTGGATCGCCGCCCATCCGGAACGGGCATTGCGGCCGGCGCCGAAGCGATGACGGGATCCGAAACCTCGCCCGGCGATCCCGCGGCGCGCGTCCGGGTCTCCCTCGCCGAGCGCAGCTACGACATCCTGATCGCCAACGGGCTGCGCCGCCGGTTTGCGGCGGAGATCGCAGCGGCATTGCCCCGGCCGCGCGCCATCGTCGTGACCGACGAGACCGTCTCCGGGCACTATCTGGCGCCGCTGGAGGCCGGCCTTGCGGCAGCCGGCGTTTCGGCCGATTCGATCGTCCTGCCGCCGGGCGAGGAGACCAAGTCCTTCGCCCATCTCGAACGGCTCACCGCGCAATGCCTCGATCTCGGCCTGGAGCGGCGCGACACGCTGATCGCGCTGGGCGGCGGCGTGATCGGCGACCTTGCGGGGTTTGCCGCGGCGATCCTGCTGCGCGGGGTCGGCTGCATCCAGCTCCCGACGACGCTGCTCGCCCAGGTCGATTCGTCGGTCGGCGGCAAGACGGCGATCGACATGCCGGGCGGCAAGAACCTGGTCGGCGCCTTCCACCAGCCCGGGCTTGTCCTGATCGATCCGGAGACGCTGGATACGCTCGACCGGCGCCAGCGCCTTGCCGGCTACGCCGAGACGGTCAAATACGGGCTGATCCGGGACCGCGCCTTCTTCGAATGGCTGGAGGCGAACGGCCGCGCCGTGGTCGACGGCGGCGGCGATGCGAGGGTGCGGGCCATCGAGACCGCCTGTACGGCCAAATCGGAGATCGTTGCGCGGGACGAGCGCGAATCCGGGGAGCGTGCGCTCCTGAATCTGGGCCATACCTTCGCCCACGCGCTCGAAACGGCAACCGGCTACAGCGACCGCCTGCTGCACGGCGAAGCCGTCGCCATCGGCATGTGCATGGCCTTCGACCTGTCGGCCGACCTGGGATGGACCGGCAGGCAGGAGGCCGCGCGGGTCCGGGCCCATCTCGAGTCCGTCGGCCTGCCGACCGCGCCGGCCGCCGTCGAAGGCCTCGGCCTCACGCCCGCCGCAGCGATCGGCCTGATGCGCAGGGACAAGAAGGTCGCCGACGGCCGGATCGTCTTCGTCATGGTCCGCGGCATCGGCGAGGCCTTCGTCACCGCCGCGGTCGAAGAGGGCGACCTGGAGTCCTATCTCTCGAAGGTACTGGGCTGACCGGCCGGCCGCTCCGGCCCGGAGCGGCGCGCGCGCCAGCCGGCCCCTCCCTGCGGCATCCCGCTGACTCTTCCTGTGGCAGCCCCCATAGCAATCATGGAACTCTTCCTCGATATCCTTCCGATTCTCCTGCTGGTGATGCTCTCGGCCTTCTTCTCCGGGTCAGAGACCGCGATGACGGCGGCCTCCCAGCCCCGGATGCTGGAGCTCGAGCGCCAGGAGGTCGCCGCGGCCGGCATCGTGAACCGCCTGCGGGCGCGCACCGACCGGCTGATCGGCGCCATCCTGTTCGGCAACAATCTGGTGAACATCCTGGCGTCGGCGCTGGCGACCGGCCTGTTCATCGGCTGGTTCGGTTCGAACGGCGTGTTCTACGCCACCATCGTCATGACGCTGCTGGTGCTGATCTTCGCCGAGGTCATGCCGAAGGCCTACGCCATCAACCATGCCGACAGCACCGCCCTGCGCATCGCGCCGGTGCTGCGCACCGTGGTGTCCGTGCTGGCGCCGGCGGCGCAGGCGATCCAGCTCGTCGTCGAGGGGACGTTCCGGCTGTTCGGCGTCCGGTTCGAGAGCACGCTCTCGCCGGCGGCCAGCGAGGAGGAGCTGCGCGGCGCGATCCGGATGCACGCCGCGCCCGAACCCGACCCGGAGGTCGACGCCGAGCGCGAAATGCTGGCGAGCATCCTGGATCTCGGCGACGTCGAGGTCGAGGAGATCATGACCCACCGCTCCGGCGTGGCGATGATCGACGTCGACAAGCCGGCGCCGGAGATCGTGAAACAGGTGCTGGCGAGCCCCCATACCCGCCTGCCGGTGTTCAAGGGCGATCCGGACAACATCGTCGGCGTCCTGCACGCCAAGGATCTGCTGCGCGCCGTCCATCGCGCCGGCGGCGACGTCGAGAAACTGAAAATCCGCAAGATCGCTACCGCGCCCTGGTTCATCCCGGAATCGACGGCGCTGCTCGACCAGCTCCACGCCTTCCGCGAACGGCGCGAACATTTTGCAACCGTGGTCGACGAATACGGCGCCTTCATGGGCATCGTGACCCTGGAGGACATCCTGGAAGAGATCGTCGGCGACATCGCCGACGAGCACGACCGGACGGTCGCCGGGGTGCGCGCCGGGCGCGACGGCTCGCTGGTCGTCAACGGCGACGTGACGATCCGCGACCTCAACCGGGAATACGGCTGGGATCTGCCAGACGAACACGCCGCCACCGTCGCCGGCCTGGTCATGCACGAGGCGCGGCGGATCCCCGAAGTGCGCCAGGTCTTCGCCTTCCACGGCTTCCGCTTCGAAATCCTGCGCCGCCGCGGCCACCGGGTTACCTCGATCCGGGTGGCCCGGCTCGACGACGCCGGGGCGGAGGCCGGCGAAACCTGATCCCGGAGGGCGTCCCCAACGTTGTTTCCTCTGCGAAAAGGGCCAGGCCGCCGCAAACTCATCCTTCCCCCTCTTCAGAGGATTTCTCTGCGAAAGGGGATTCTCAACCTGTCCG
>JAPPLJ010000032.1 GCA_028819475.1 Rhodospirillaceae bacterium | reverse complement strand
GTGCTGGAGTTCCTCGGCAACATCTGCCGCCAGCCGCGCTGGGAGCGCCACCGCGCCGCCCGCGCTGCGGTGCGCGGCTGATCGGGCCGGATCCCCGATAGCAAATTCCATACCCGTCATATCGACCGGAGCCGCCTGGAAGGCGGCGTAGTGGAGATATCTTTGCGCTCCGGCGTATGGACCGTTGCGCCACGCAGAAAAGATTTCTCCCCTTCGACAAGCTCAGGGCAGGCTGCTTCGCGGCTTCGCCGCTCCGGTCGAAATGACGTGTGAGAATTACGCCGCCCTACGCCGCCCTACGCTGCCTCCTCCGCCGCGTCGGCCTTTGCCACCCGGTTGGCGGCGCTGACGATGGCGCGGAGCGAAGCGGCGACGATGTTCGGGTCGCGGCCGACGCCGAACAGGGTGCCGCCGTCCGGCGTGCTGACCTCGACATAGGCGACCGCGGTGGCGTCGGCGCCCTTGCCGACGGCGTGCTCGTGATAGCTCTGGATCGCCATGTTCAGGTTGAGCCCGTTCCTCAGCGCGTCGATGAAGCCGTCGATCGGGCCGTTGCCCTTGCCCTGGATCGTGCGCGGCTCGCCGTTCCAGCTGATCTCCGCGGTCATGCGCCGGATCTCGCTGGCGTGGGCGTCCGGCACCGTGCGGTAGTTGCCGAAGCCGATCGGGCCCTCCTGGTCGAGATATTCCTTCTCGAAGACCGACCAGAGCTCCTCCGAGGTCATCTCCTTGCCGGTGGCGTCGGTCACCTTCTGGATCACGCCGGAGAACTCGACCTGGAGCATGCGCGGCAGTTTCAGGCCGTAGTCGGCATCCATGACATAGGCGACGCCGCCCTTGCCGGACTGGCTGTTGATGCGGATGACCGCCTCATAGGTCCGGCCGACATCCTTCGGGTCCATCGGCAGGTAGGGCACGTCCCACAGTTCGCTGTTGCTGGACTCGAGCGCCGCGAAGCCCTTCTTGATCGCGTCCTGGTGCGAGCCGGAGAAGGCGGTGAACACCAGCTCGCCGCCATAGGGGTGGCGCGGATGGACCGGCAGCTGGTTGCAATATTCGACCGTGCGGATGATCTCGTTGATGTCCTGAATTTCGAGATCGGGATCGACGCCCTGGGTGAACAGGTTGAGCGCCAGGGTGACGATGTCGACGTTGCCGGTGCGCTCGCCGTTGCCGAACAGCGTGCCCTCGATCCGGTCGGCGCCGGCCATCACGCCGAGCTCGGCGGCGGCAACGGCGGTGCCCCGGTCGTTGTGCGGGTGCAGGGAGAGGAGGTAGCAGTCGCGGTTGGCGATGTTGCGGTGCATCCACTCGATCTGGTCGGCGTAGATGTTGGCCGACGCCATCTCGACGGTCGCCGGCAGGTTGATGATCGTCTTCTTCTCCGGCGTCGGCTGCCACACGTCCATCACGGCGTTGCAGACGTCCCGGGCATAGTCCAGTTCGGTGCCGGTGAAGGATTCCGGCGAATACTGGTGGATCACCTCGGTTTCCGGGACGCTCGGGAGCAGGTTCCGGATCAGTTCCGCACCGTCGGTCGCGATCTTCATGATCTCCGCCCGGTCGGCGTTGAAGACGACGCGGCGCTGGGTCGTCGACGTCGAATTGTAGAGATGGACGATGGCGCGCCGCGCGCCGCGGATGGCGTCGAAGGTGCGCCGGATCAGGTGTTCGCGCGCCTGGGTCAGCACCTGGATGGTGACGTCGTCGGGGATCATGTCCTGCTCGACGAGCTGGCGGCAGAAGTCGAAATCGGTCTCCGAGGCCGAGGGGAAGCCGACCTCGATCTCCTTGAAGCCCATCCGGCACAGCAGTTCGAACATGCGCCGCTTGCGCTCCGGCCCCATCGGCTCGACCAGCGCCTGGTTGCCGTCGCGCAGGTCGACCGAGCACCAGACCGGCGCCTTCTCGATGACCTTGCCGGGCCAGGTCCGGTCGGTCAGGCCGACCGGCTCGAAGCCCTGGTATTTGTGGATCGGCATGGTGGACATGGAAACGTCTCCGGTTCGGCGGGGCGGAGAGACGGCTGCGCCCGCGTGTCAGGCGGCGCAGCGCTCTGTTCCGGTTGTCGCGAAGGTTCCTTGGGGGATCCTGCCTTGCGGCGCTTGCCTCGGGGATCTTGAAATCCGGGGCGTCGGATCGGGGGTGTCACATGCGGCGGGCGGCGGTCGCGCGCCCTTGGCCCGGCGTCCTAGGACGCCGGGTGGCTAAGCAGAAGCAGACCGGTAATGGCGTGCGGCATGTGCATCGTGCCGCAAACGGTAAGGACGCCATCCGCCCCGGTCAAGCCGCATCGTGGCGCAGATGCAGAATCATGCTGGCTGCTTGCTCCGGACGCGGGCAATATAAGCTACTCTCCGATCAATTTTGTATCTCCATATCCACAGATCCTTTGCCGGACGTGGATACTTTAACTGGGCAATAAACTCAAGCGCGTCCAAATAATCGACGTCCCAAAGATTTTGCCCAAAATGCTTTCGTAGTCCTCCTATGCCTTCAATGCTGGTTCCATAATACGCTATTGACAGGTAGGCCGAAGCTATTGATCTCTTAGGGCGCCGGAGAGATAGCATAGCTGCCAGAAATTGTTCACGAACTTTTCTGCCAATTGTTCGTTCATACCTTTTCGTTACAACTCTGACAAACTGTTGTTCAATAGTGCTCGCACCTTGAATCTCGCCATTCTTAATTCTCACCATGAAGGCTCGTAATATTGCTATCGGATCAACTCCAAAATGAAGCGCGCTGCGATGATCTTCAGCATTGACCAGCGCCTCAATAAATTTTGCAGGTACGGTTGCTCCGAACTGATCAACCACTCGAATGCAAGAGCGCAAATCACCCTCCACACCTTCCGGTTGTAGCTTATAAACAATCCAAGCAACAACTAGGTGAACAAAACAAATTATGCGGAATGCGGCAGTTCTAAGTCTCGTGAACAACTTGCTCTGCCCTTTACGTTGGCCACCATCGACACAAACGTACCGACCATTCTATCGTCTTGTTCCAAGACAAGAGTGTAAAATGTCGTCGACTCCCTTCTATGCCCCTGCTCAACCACATGAAGATAAATACGATCTCTCGAAAAATATTTTCTTTCGATCCACCCATTAACTTCGCTTCTTGTTCTTTCCTTTCCTACATATTCTTTTTGAACAGTCGATGACATTTCATATATTTTCTCAGCCGTTCCTTTGATTAGATTCTCTTCTCGCCAAATCATCGCATTAAATACGAGTATCATATTCCTAAAATCGTCATAGTCTGATTCAATTGTGTCGGTCTTGATGAACCATCGGCCTTCAATTTCAGGAAAAGAAAACCATTTTTCCCTAATCCAAAAGAATGATAATGCCAGCAGAATTCCGCCAACAAATGTGCTGAATACATCAGAAAGGAATGAATCGAATATCAAAGAAGATACCTATCTAAGTTTCATTTCACTTTCGTCAAAGCATTTGGATCCGCCGATTTGGGAGTTCATAATCGTAGCCGATGGCCATAAGCGCGCCTCCGTGGAAGGTCCTTGGTCTCTCTTAGCCAGACCGGCACCCGCGCCACCACGGCCGGCCGGTCGCGGCGTGGAAGCTGCCCCGCAGTATCGGAGAATTAGGATTTTCGGCTCTTTGTCGATGAATCGGATGACCGCGCGGTCTGACGGGATGCCCAGATTTCTCATCTCCTCCATAAGAGCGTCGAGAGATTCCGAATGGGCCGAGATTTTGCCGCGATGGAAGCATACCCATTCCATCGGATGCTTTTCCGCCAGCCGCTCCCACTGCTCCGAAAGAAGCCGTGCGGAATTCGAAAAATCTCGCAACTCGAAGGCGATTCTCTCGGGATCGTCGCCGATTTCTGTAAGAATATCGCGGCCGGGATAGGTCAGGACGCTTTCCTCCAAGCCGTCGGGCCCAGTGGACGGATTTGCCGGGCCGCGCGGCGTCACGATAATCTTAGATAGGCCGAATTGCCTGGTGTCAACGCAGGCACAGCGCTGGCGCTCCGTCCGGCGAACGGGCGGCGGCAAATCGCGGAGGAGACGCACCGTGTATACTCCCACCAGGCGCACATTGCTGCGTTCGGTCGCCGCCGCCGCCGGGTCGGCGGCAGTTTACCGGACCATGGATGCACTCGGCATGCTGGGGCCGGGCGACGCCCATGCCGCGGCGCTGGACCTTCCGCCCGGGTCTGGCAAGGGCGGACGGGTCGTCATCCTGGGCGCGGGGGTCTCGGGCCTCGCGGCGGCGTGGGAGATGTCGCGGGCGGGCTGGCACTGCACGGTGCTGGAAGCGACGGGGCGCGCCGGCGGCCGTAACCTGACGGCGCGCGGCGGTGATGTGCTGACCGAGCGCGGCATGCGCCAGGAGGTGTGCTTCGACCGGGAGGACCATCTCTACGCCAATCTCGGCCCGGCGCGCATTCCCTACCATCACCGCACGGCGCTCGGATACTGCAAGGCGTTCGGCATCGATCTCGAAGTCTTCACCAACGACAACCGGGCCGCCTTCTTCCATAACCGCGAGCGCTTCGGCGGCCGGCCGGTCGCCGGCCGGCGGGTGTTGACCGACATGCGCGGCTATGTTGCGGAACTGCTTGCCAAGGCCGTGGACCGGGGCGCGCTGGACGCGGAGCTGACTCCGGACGACAAGGAGCGCGTGCGCGCCATGCTCAAGAGTTTCGGCGGGCTGAAGGACGACCGCAGCTATGCCGGGTCGGACCGGGCCGGCTATCGGGGCGCGCAGGTCAACGCCGGGATGGCGGCGGGCGAGATCGAGGAGCGGCTGGATTTCGGCGAGCTGCTGGGCGCCGAGTTCTGGGAGTACAAGCTCCATTTCAGCCATTTCCTCGACCAGAACCCGACGCTGTTCCAGCCGGTCGGCGGCATGGACGCGCTCGTCCGGGCCTTTACGCAGCGCGTCGGCGGCCTCGTGCGCTACGGATGCATCGTCGAACAGATCCGCCGGCAGGGCGACGGGGTCCGGATCGTCTGGCACGGCCCCGATGGCGCCGAGCGGGCCGTCCTGGCCGACTATGCCATCTGCACCATCCCCGCGCCGGTTCTGAAGGACATCCCGAACGACTTTTCGCCCGGCACCCGGGCGGCGCTCGGCTCCCTCGACTTCGTCGAAGCGGTAAAGGTCGCCTTCCAGGCGAAGCGGCGGTTCTGGGAGGAGGATGCGGCGATCTACGGCGGCATTTCCTGGACCGACAACGACATCACCCAGGTCTGGTATCCGTGCAACGGCTACCAGCGGCCCAAGGGCGTGCTGGTCGGCGCCTATATCTGGAGCCGGAAGCCGGGGTTACGCTATTCCGCACTGTCCGCGCCGGAACGCCTGCGGGCGGCGCTGGCGGAAGGCGCGCCTCTGCATCCGGGATACGCCGGCGAGATGGAGTGCGGGATCAGCCGCGCCTGGCTCAAGGTTCCCTTCCAGAAGGGCGGATGGCCGCGCCGCAACCCGGACGCTGCAGCGGCGCTGCGCCGGGGCGACGGACCGTTCCATTTCGCCGGCGATCAGGTGACCGCGCTGCCCGGCTGGCAGGAGGGCGCCCTGCTCGCCGCCCACGCCGCCGCCGGGGCGATTCACGCCCGCTTCACCGCCAGATGAACCGGCGCGCGTGCGCGGCCGGCCGAACGGCGCCTAGATCGCGCCCGCCTCGCGCAGGGCGGCCAGATCCTCCGCGCCGTAACCGATGGCCCCGAGCACCTCGTCCGTATGCTGGCCGGTCTCTGCCTGGCCCGTCGGCGGCAGGGCCGGGGTCTCGCTCAGCCAGATCGGCGCCTGCGCGACCATGGCCGGACGGTCGGCGCCGGGCCAGGCGACCGGATGGAGCAGGCCGAGCGCCCGGACCTGGGGATGGTCCAGCGCCTCCTGCGGCTTGAGCACCGGGCCGGCCGGGACATGCGCCGCGGCCAGCGCTTCCAGCGCCTCGTCGCGGGTCCGTTCGGCGCACCAGGCCGCCATGCGCTGCGACAGGACCGCGCCGTTGTCGCCGCGCGCGTCGTCGGTGGCGAAGCGCTCGTCCTCGAGCCATTCCGGCTCGCCCATCAGGTCGGCCCAGCGCTTGAACAGCGGGTTGCCGACGGTGTGGACCACGATGAAGCCGTCCCGGGTCTGGAACAGGTCGGTCGGGCCGGAGTTGAAGGCGCGGTTGCCGATCGGCCCCCGGTCCGGTTCCAGGACGGACTGTTCCGTCAGCAGGAAGCCGTTGAAGGCGGCGGCGGTCGCCAGCAGGGCGCCGACGACCTCCTGCCCGCGCCCGGAGCGCTGCTTCTCGATCAGCGCCATGGCGACGCCGAAGGCCGCGTGCAGGGCCGTGCCGAAATCGATGAAGGCGATCGGCGCGCGCCAGGGCCGGCCCGGCTCGCCCGTCAGGTAGATCGAGCCGCACATCGCCTGGCCGACGCTGTCGAAGCCGGGGCGCGTCGCCCACGGCCCGTCCTTGCCGTAGGACGACAGGTTGGCGAGGATGATGTCCGCCTTGACGGCGCGCAGGCTGTCGTAATCCAGGCCCATGCGCGCCATGGTCTGGGGCGGGAGGTTGGCGATGACGACATCGGCCGTGGCAACCAGCCGGTCGAGCGCGGCGCGGCCCTCCGGCTTCATCGGGTCAAGGGTGACCGAGCGCTTGTTGCGGTTCATCTGCAGGAACAGGGCGCCTTCGCCGGGCCGGCCGTCGGCATCGGTCGTGAGCGGCAGCACGAAGCGGTCCTCGCTGCCGCCGCGCTTCTCGACCCGGATCACGTCGGCGCCGAAATCCGCCAGCAGGGCGCCGACATAGGGCCCCGCGATGTAGCGTCCGAAGTCCAGCACCCGAATTTCGTCCAGCACGCCCGGCATCTGTCGCTCCTGCCTTTGTCTGCCGGGCAGAATGCGTCGCGCCCGCGCCGCGTTCCAGCGGCTTTTCGGCGCTGCTGCCGGACCGCCGCCGGGCGGCTGCCGTTGTCGGGTCCGGCGCTGCGGCGGGGCGCGCCCGCATCTTGCAAACGGCGGTTGCAGCGCTATGGTCTTGCGCTCCGGCGCGCCGGACGGCCCCTGTGGCGGAATTGGCAGACGCGGCAGACTCAAAATCTGTTGCCGGCAACGGCGTGGGAGTTCGAGTCTCCCCGGGGGCACCATTGGTCCGATACCGCGCGGTAAATGGTCAGCGGTTCCGCGCCGAAACCGGCTTGCAACGCCGGGAATTCCGGGCGAGGCTGGGACCGGCCCGGACCCGGACGTCCGGGCGGGAGGAAGGAACGGGAAAATGTCGGAAAATACCGATGCGTCGTTTGTCGGCGACGGCTTGCGGATCGAAGGCAATATCGCTTCGGAAGGCGATCTGATGGTCGAGGGCGAGATCCAGGGCGACGTTGCCGTCCGGAAGCTGACGGTCGGATCGGGCGGCCATGTCGAAGGCAAGATCACCGCGGAGGAGATCATGGTGCATGGCCGCGTGACCGGCGGGATCGCGGCGCGGATCGCAACCCTTTGCAAGACGGCCCGGGTCGACGGCGATGTCGAATACGAAAGCCTGTCGATCGAAAACGGCGCCGAATTCGAAGGCCGCTGCACGCGCCGGACCGGCAAGGCCAGGGGCGCCGGCCAGCCGACCCTGCTCGAGGCGGCGGGAGGCGGCGCGCGGTAATCGCGCAGCCGGCGGGTTGTCCCGGACTTGCGGGACGGCCGCCGGTTGTTGACAGTTCCCGCCGGGCCGCCAATTTACCGCCGGAAGCGGCCCCGTAGCTCAGAGGATAGAGCACAGGATTCCTAATCCTGGTGTCGCAGGTTCGAGTCCTGCCGGGGTCGCCAGACCCTCGAATTTCGCCCGGAACGGGCCTGCGCGACGGACCCTGCCCGCACGGATATTCCATGACCGGACTCCACAGGGGCGGATCGGGCCGCCGGCTTCCCGGCCATTCTTTCCATCCCGAAATTCTGCGCGAGTACGATGTCCGCGGCATCGCCGGAGAGACGCTGTTCCCAGCGGATGCGCGCGCCCTGGGCGCCGCCTTCGGCGCGTCGGTCGGCCGGGAAGGCGGGTCGACCGTCTGCGTCGGCTGGGACGGGCGGCGCAGTTCGCCGGCCCTGTGCGACGCCCTGATCGACGGGCTGACGGCGAGCGGCCGGAGCGTCCTCACGGTCGGGCGCGGCCCGACGCCGATGTTGAATTTCGCCCTGCACGATTGCGGCGCCGATGCCGGCGTCATGGTGACCGGTTCGCACAATCCAAGCGACCACAACGGTTTCAAGATGATGTTCGGGCCGGTTTGCGGCGGCGGACGGCCCGTGTTCGGCGACGAGATAAGGGAGTTGGGACGGGCCGCGGCGGCGGGGATCGAACCTGCTCCGGAGCCCGGAAAGACCGCCGCGATCGACATCGCGGAGGCCTATACCGACCGCCTCGTCGCCGAACTGGAAGGCGCCGACATGTCGCGCCTCACCGTTGTGTGGGATTGCGGCAACGGCGCTGCGGGCGAAATCGCGGCCCGGCTGACCGGCCGGCTCGCCGGGACCCATCGTCTCCTGTACGCCGAAATCGACGGCAGCTTTCCGAACCATCATCCGGATCCCACGGTCGCGGCCAATCTCGCCGACCTGCAGGCGGCCGTCGCGCGGGACGGTGCGGATGTCGGAATCGCCTTCGACGGCGATGGCGACCGGATCGGCATCGTCGACGACAGCGGCGCGATCCTGTGGGCCGACCAGGCGATGCTCTACTTCGCCGCCGACCTGCTCGGCGACCGGCCGCGCGCGCGGATCATCGCCGACGTCAAGGCGAGCCGGGTCCTTTTCGACGAGGTGGCCCGGCTCGGCGGCGCGCCCGAAATGTACCGGACCGGCCATTCCCTCATCAGAAACCGGATGCGGGAAACCGGCGCGCCGATGGCCGGCGAGATGAGCGGCCATATGTTCTTCGCCGACCGCTACTACGGTTTTGACGACGCGCTCTACGCCGCGGTGCGCCTGCTCCGCCTCATGGCGGGCGATCCGGCGCCGCTCTCGGCCTTCCGCGCCGCCCTGCCGCCCGTCTTCAACACGCCGGAAATCCGTGTCGGGGTGGAGGAGGCGCGGAAATTCGCCATCGTCGAGGCGGTCCGCGCGCGGCTCGAAGCGCAGGCCGCGGAATTCGTCGCCATCGACGGCGTCCGCGCGCAGATCGAAGACGGCTGGTGGCTGCTGCGGGCGTCGAACACCCAGGCCGCCCTGTCGTTGCGCTGCGAAGCCGGGACAGAGGCCGGTCTTGCCCGGCTGGTCGCCGGACTGCGCGAAATTCTGGCGGATGAAGGCGTCGATTGGCCGGAGATTTAGGCGGTGCCGGGATGCGCTGCCGGGATCGGATCGCAGGTGGGGACGCCCGTCGCGCCGACAAGGCGCGGCGAAGTCTCAGTCGCCGACATCCTCGTAATACGTCAGGGCCGGCATGTTGCGGCGCTGATGGACGATGCGCAGGATGACCGGCTCACCGCCGGCAGCGGCAATGCGGGCAAAGAAGACGACATGCCGCCGGTAATTCACCGAGCGCAGGCCGGCCGCGAAAAGGCTGCGGTCCCGTCCGCCGTCCGGGTCGGCGGCGATCGATTCGAAGGTCCGCACCAGGCCGCGGTAGTAGGTCAACCACTGGTTGCGGCCCCAGGTTTCGAGGGTATAGCGACGGATATCGTCGAGGTCGTGCTGGGCAAGCTGGGACAGCCGGATCGTCATCGCGTTGCAGCTACCGGCTGCCTGCCTCCGGCTCGTAGGCGGCGGGATCGAAGTCGCTGAATCCGCCGGCTTCCGCCTCGCGCACGGCCGCTTCGAGATCCGCTTTCAGCGCGTAGAACTGGCGCGCGCCGTCGCGTTCCATCAGAAGCCGGATTCCCGCCCGCACGACCTCGCTCACGTTGGCGTAAGCGCCGGACTCGATCTGGCCGTGAACGTAGGATTCCATCGGTTTGGTAAGGTGGACGTTCGGCATGTTTGCGGCCTGAATTTATGTCAGATAATATCAGATACTGATATAGCGGCGGAATCCCGTCAAGCGCGGCGACATGCAGACGGATCGAGAGTCATAGCGCGCAGGACCGCAAAGAAATGTACCGGTCTGTGGCCGAAGGCAGTCAGCTGGCGCTCGCTCGGCGCGGCAAGATCGACAGCAGCAGACCGAGCGCCAGGACGGCGGCGCCGGCCAGGTTGATCCAGCCGGCTTCGGCGAAGGCCTCCGGCGGCAGGAGCAGGGCGAGGCCGGCGGCGCCGATCGCGAGGCGCGCGGCCGGGCCCAACGGCTTCAGCGCGTAGCCCGCCAGCGCGCTCGTCACCGCCGCGACGCCGAGGACCGCGGTGGCCGCCGCCAGCAGCACGGAGACGGCGTCGCCCTGCATCAGCAGGGTCGGCGACAGTACGAACAGGAACGGCACGACATAGGCCGGCCAGCCGAACCGCACCGCGCTCAGCGCCGTCGCCATCGGCCCGGCGCCCGACAGGTTCGCGGCAGTAAAGGCGGCAATCGCGACCGGCGGCGTGATCATGGAAAGCATGCCGAAATACAGCACATACATGTGCGCGGCGATCGGCTCGACCCCGAGCTTGATCAGCGGCGGGGCGGCGAGCGCGGCGAGCAGGAAATAGACGCCGGTCGTCGGCATGCCCATGCCGAGCAGGATCGACACGCCGGCGGTCACCAGAAGCAGCAGGAACAGGCTGTTCTCGCCGAACTGGACGAGCACGAAGCCGAGACCGAAGCTCAGGCCCGAGCGGTCCAGGATGCCGATGATGATGCCCGCCGCGGCCGTGATCGCGATGATGTCGACGACCATGTAGCCGGTATCGCGAAAGGCCGTCAGGATCGCCGCCGTAGTCAGCCGGCGCGCGCCGTAGCCGACGAACAACGCAATCGCGGCCAGGCTGGCGCACGCCGCCAGCGCGGCGGTCTCCGCCGGCTGGTTGAGGCTGAACAGCACGACGATCAGCACAGCAAAGGGCACGATCAGGAACCAGCCGCCGGCCAGCACCTTGCGCGCCGGCGGGATTTGCTCCGGTTCCAGCGCCTTCACGCCGGTGCGCGCCGCCTCGAGGTCGGTATGGACGAACAGGGCGACGTAGAACAGCAGCGCGGGGAGGATCGCCGCCAGCACGATGTCCTGGTACGGCGCCTGCAGGAATTCGGCCATCAGGAAGGCCGCCGCGCCCATGATCGGCGGCGTGAGCTGGCCACCGGTCGAGGCCACGGCCTCGATGGCGCCGGCCGCGCGCGCGCTGTAGCCGCCGCGCTGCATCAGCGGGATGGTGATGACTCCGGTCGAGGCGACGTTGGAGACCGCGCTGCCGGAGATCGAGCCGAACATGGCCGAGGCGGTGACGGCGATCTTGGCCGAACCGCCGCGGCTCCGCCCCATCAGCGCCGCGGCGATGTCGGTGAAGAAATCCGAACCGCCCGACAGCAGCAGCAACCGGCCGAGCAGCACGAACACGGTGACGATGGTCACGCCGATGACGATCGGCCGGCCCAGCATCGCCGTCGAATCGAGGCCGACATAGCGGACCATCTCGGCCGCGGTCATGGTGCGGGCCTGCAGCTTGCCCTCGAAGATATCGCCGTACAGGCCGTACAGGATGAAGACCGCGACCACGAGCAGCAGGCTAACGCCGGTGGCCCGGCGCAGGGCCTCGACGGTCAGCGGCACCAGCACCAGGCCGATGACCAGCACTTCGTCGGGATAATAGAATGCGTCTTCGGTGAGCACCGGGAAGCGGACGGCGAGCCACAGGCCGGCGGCGAGGCTGGCGATGGCGATCGCCCGGTCGGCGAGCGGCGCCGTCGGCCGGGCGCGCCCGCGGCGGAACGGCCGCCGCAGGAAGATCAGCGCGTTCGCCGCGCCGAGGACGACGGCGATCATCTGCTCGGTATAGAGCGAGGACAGGCCGGCGAGGCGCGGCAGGTCGGCGGCCCAGGCGACCGCCAGGGCCGTGATCAGCGCAGCCAGGAACGCGCAGAAATGCCGGGTGGCGGGCGCGTCCCGCAATACGGCGCCGGCGGCTTCATCCGGGGACCGGGCGTCGCCGCCGGGGCGCATCTCCGGAACGGATTCCGGACGGCGTCCTGCGGCAGCCGGCTGTCAGGCGCCTACTGCCGCCAAATCCCCTTTTCGCGATAGAAGCGGATGGCGCCGGGGTGATAGTCGATGTCGACCTTTTTCGCCATGCCTGCCGCCTTGAAGCTGCGCCACAGCGGTGCCGCAGCGCGCAGGTCGTCGGCCCGCTCGTGCATCGTCCGCGCCACCCGGTAGACGGTATCGTCCTGGACGTCCTTGTGCGCCCACAGCGTGTAGTCGAAGGCCATGATCTTCACGTCGCCGCTCAGGCCGGGCAGCTTCGGATTGGCCTTCATCGTCATGACGTAGGACTGCGGAAGGTGCCGGCGCATCCGGGCAACCGAATCGCGGTCGTCGTTGATCGGCAGAATGCGCAGCGCGCCGCGCGCCGCCTTCATGTCCCGGGTCGGTTTGGAGCCCACGGCGGCGATCGCTGCATCCAGCGTGCCGCGCTTGAAGCCGTCCCACATGCGCGGGAAATTGGGCACCTGGACGAAATTCCAGCCGACGGTGCTGACATTGAGGTTGGCGGCCGTGCCGAGCAGAAGATAGGTGCCCAGAGCCCGCTGCTTGAAGCCGGGCAGACGCTTGCCCTTGAGTCCGGCGAAGCTCCCGATGCCGGATTTCTCGCTGACGAAATAGGCGACACGGAAGGGCATCAGGGTCGCGACCATGCGCAGGTTCGGGTTCGGCCGGCCCTCCGACATACCGGTGCCGTTGAGCGCGAAGGTAAGCTGGAAGATGTTCGACGCCGCGAACTCCAATTTGCCGCTGTTGACGACCGGGATGTATTGCGAGGTGTTGGCGTAGGGCTGCGGGCGCATCTGCAGGCCGGCATGGGCGGAAACGACCTTGGCAATGGCGGCCGTGACCTGTGCCGTGGCGCCGCCCTTGGTCGTGCCGATGCCGACGCTCTGGGCCTGGGCCGGCGTTGCGAGTGCGATTGCACCGATGCCGGCGAGGCTCAGACAGGCCTGTCCCCATTCCGAAAACCGCAATCCGAATGGGCGCAAAGGTGTCGCAATCTGCATAATTTTCTTCCTCGATTTTCGGCGTCTATCCGCCGGCTTTCCGGCCAGAATATAGCGACGGCCGGGCTTCGCCAATCGGCATTCGCGCGCGCCCGCAAATGGTGCGATTTGCCGCAATTTCATCGATTAAGGGGCCATTGCGAAGATTCCGGGTTCAAAGCGGTGGCCAAATGCTCTAGCTTCCGCCGGCCTGATCGGGCGGGACAAGCCCGACGGGTGCTGTGGAGACGTTCCGGATGTTGCGTTTTGTTTCGAAATTTACCGGCTGCTGTGGGCGCGGTAGCGCTCATCTTGCTTTTTGCGCCGTCCGTTCATGCCTCAACGGTCGATCGGGAATGCCGCGCCGGCAAGCCCGTCTTCCGCGGCGCCGATAGCTGGAACGGCCGGCGCCTGGAAATCGGCCGCCTGACCCACTGGCAATCGTTCCGCGACAGCGTTTCCTGGCGTATGACCGCCGACGGCATCGTGACCGACCGCGGCCCGGTGCGGATCCGGCCGCGCGAGCATTACCGGCTGCGGAGCGTTCCGCGGGCCTGGCGGAAATACGGCGGTTTGATCCGCGCCGCCGCCCGCAGATACCGCGTCCCGGCCGAGTTGTTCCTGACGATCATCGTCAATGAATCGGCGCTCAATCCAAGGGCTTACAAGACCTATCGCGGGTATGTCAGCGACCGGAAGACGCCAGGCCGGATTTCCGTCGGGCTGGGCCAGATTTTGATCGGCACCGCGCGTTTCATGCTGCGCGACCCGTCGATCGACCGGGCCTGGCTGGAGAAGCCGGCCAACAATATCCGCATGATCGGCATCTATCTGAACCGGCAGTACCGCCTGACGCGCTTCGATCCGCCCAAGGTGGCGGCCGCCTATAACGCCGGCGGCCTGTACCGCCAGAACGGCCGGGCAAACCGCTGGAAAATGCGCAACTATCCGGTCGGCCGCTCCGTTTACATCGATCTGTTCGTGGCGGTCTTCGATGAGGCCGTCCGCTACCTCGCCACGCACCGCCACCGGCCGCGGGAGAGTTTTGCCGCCCTGTTCGCACGGGATTCGATCGTCGCAGCCTGTGCGCATGCGCCGGGTTTCCGGTCCAGTCACCCCTTGGCGCGGGCGGTCGTCCGGCAGCCGTTGGCGCATGAGATCGGCAGCGACGTGGTGCTCGCCAGCGACGGCAATGCCGGGAGACGCGGCCTGCGTGTCGACTATTTGACCCGTCTGTCCGAGCATCAGCGCGCCCGTATCTCACTCCAGTCGCGCATTTCCGGCCGGTTCCCGGACGATCCGGCCTTCCGCGCCGCGCCGACGGCAAGCTTGCGCGCGCGCTAGGGGCCGGCGCCGCACCTTCACCGGCCGCAGGCCCGGTCTTTCCCAAGTTTCACCAAACGCATCCGTTCGCGCACGATGCGCGCCTTGCGCGCGATGCGGCGGTTTGGCCGGTCCGGCCGCCAGCGCAACGGGCCGGGCAGGGTGCTGACGAGCAGCGCGGCCTGGGCCGGCGTGAGGCGTTCGGCGGAGCGGCGGAACCAGGCCCGGGCCGCCGCCTCGGCGCCGTAGATGCCGGGGCCCCACTCGGCAATATTGAGATAGGCCTCCAGGATGCGCCGCTTGCCCCAGAAGGCCTCGATCAGCACCGTGAACCCGGCCTCCAGAGCCTTGCGGATGACGGACCGGTGCGGCGTGAGATAGACATTCCTGGCGGTCTGCATCGAAATCGTGCTGGCGCCGCGGCGGATCCCGCCGGTTTCCTCCAGGGTCTTCAGCACCCGGCGAATCGCCTGCCAGTCGAAGCCATTATGGCTGCAGAACCGGCTGTCCTCGGCGGCGATGGCGGCGCGCACGAGATGCGGCGAGATCCGCTCGAGCGGCCGCCAGTGCCACCGGGCCGGATATGCGTCGGGGTGCTGCGCCGCCCGCAGGACCATCAGCGGCGTGTGGGTCGGCGGCCCGGCCCGGTACAGCGCGACCGAGACGACCGCCGACAGGCCGAAGACGAGCCCGGCGACGGCGGCGGCAAGCAGGATCGCGCCGGCGATGCGCAGCATCAGGCCCGTCCGGCGCGTTCGGCGTTCGGTCCCGCCGCGCCCAGACCCAGGATCGTACGCGGGATGACTGTCCTGGCCATGGCCGGCATTATCGCGCCGCGGCTCCGGGTGTCATCACCGAAAAGGCAAGGCATCCTGTGCCGCGCGGGGGCCCGCGCGGTTTCACCAAGCTGTGAGCGTCTGTGGATTGTCCAAGGGGCGGCGGCCTGTTGAAATGGAACGGGTGCCGGCGCCCCGAAAGGACGCCCTGAAATGAAACTCCGAAACGAAACCCCGAAACGAAACGGGCGCCGGCCGGAGACTTTGCCATGATCCGCCTTCGCACCGGCCGCAGGCCGCTTCTGGCCGCCGCGATTTTCATCCTGGTCAGCGCCTTCATTCCGATCGACGAGGGCGCCGTCGCCGACGCCCCGCTCTCCTGGAAAGGGGAATGGCCGAAGACCGATTTTTCGAACGCCATCGTCGATCTCGCCTCGATCCGCTCGGGCGGACCGCCGAAGGACGGCATCCCGCCGATCGACGATCCCGAATTCACCACCGTCGGCCAGGCCGCCATGAAGGGCCTCGCCCGGCGCGAGCCGGTCATTTCCGTCGCGATCGGGGAAGACGCGCGCGCCTATCCGCTACGCGTGCTGATGTGGCACGAGATCGTCAACGACAGCGTCGGCGGCCGGCCGGTCTCTGTCACCTGGTGCCCGTTGTGCAATTCCGCCGTCGTGTTCGATCGCCGGCTGGGCGAGCGGGTGCTCGACTTCGGCACCACCGGCAAGCTGCGCAACTCCGATCTCGTGATGTACGACCGCCAGACCGAGACCTGGTGGCAGCAATTCCTCGGCCAGGGCATCGTCGGCAAGCTGGCCGGCAGCAAGCTGAAGATGCTGCCGATGCGGGTCGAGAGCTTCGAGCGGTTTGCCGGCCGTCATCCCGGCGGCAAGGTGCTGATCCCCAACAACGACGGCATGCGGGCCTACGGCCACAACCCCTATCGCCGCTACGACACCCGCAGCCGGCCCTACTTCGATGTCGGCAGCCTGCCGCCCGGCGTGCCGCCGCTCGAGCGGGTTGTCGTGATCGGCAGGCAGGCCTGGACGTTCAGCCTGCTGCGGGAGAAACGCAAGGTGATTGCGGGCGCCTACGTCATCACCTGGGAGAAGGGGCAGGCCTCAGCCCTCGACAGCGCCGTGATCGCGGAAGGACGCGATATCGGCAACGTCATCGTGCAGCGCAAGGGCGCGCGCGGCCAGTTGCAGGACGCCGTGCACGACGTCTCCTTCGCCTTCGCTTTCCATGCGTTTCACCCGGACGGGAAAATCCACAGCCTGCCGGCGGCCGAATAGCGCTCAGGCCGCGCTCGCCCGGGCCGCTGCGGCCATGTCGTCGCTCCGGTTGACCAACGCGTCGTAGTCGCCGACCAGGGCGCGGGTGATCTCGCCGACATTGAACCGGTAGTCGTCGATCTCGCGCACCGGCGTCACCTCCACGGCGGTGCCGGTCAGGAACACTTCGTCGGTGTGCGCGAATTCTTCCGGCATGATCGCGCGTTCGACGATCTCGTAGCCGCGCTTGCGGGCCAGCCCCATGACGGTGCGGCGCGTGATCCCGTCCAGGAAGCAGTCGGGGGTCGGCGTGTGCAGCACGCCCTTCTGCACCAGGAAAATGTTGGCGCCCGTCGCCTCGGCGACCTGGCCGCGCCAGTCGAGCATCAGCGCGTCGTTGTAGCCCGCGGCCTCGGCGGCGTGCTTCGAAAGCGTGCAGATCATGTAAAGGCCGGCGGCCTTGCTGTCGGTCGGCGCGGTCGACGGATCCGGCCGGCGATACTTTGCGACCGTCATGCGGATGCCCTGCAGGCGGGCTTCCGGCGTGAAATAGGCCGGCCATTCCCAGGCCGCGATCGCGAGATTGGTCCTGGTCTGCTGGGCCGAGACGCCCATCATCTCCGACCCGCGCCAGGCGACCGGGCGGACATAGCCGTCGACGATGCCCTGCTTTTCCACGACCGTGCGGCAGGCATCGTTGATTTCTGCCACCGACCAGGGGATTTCGAAGTCGAGCAGGCTGGCGGACTTGTGCAGCCGTTCGGTATGCTCGGTCAGCTTGAATATTTCGCCGCTGTAGACACGCTCGCCTTCAAAGACGCAACTGGCATAGTGCAAACCGTGGGTCAGCACATGCACGTTGGCATCGCGCCAGGGGATCAGCGCGCCGTTGAGCCAGATCAGGCCGTCGCGGTCGTGAAACGGCGGCGTGGACATTCGCTTAAGCCTCCCGGGGGCAGCCCGCACGGTCCCGGCCGGCGGCAGCGGAGACGCGTCTGCTGCAACGGTTGGCCTTTGCCGGTAAATCGGGTTAGATTCTTTCAACAAAAGGGCGCGCTGGGTAACATTGTTAGGGAATCGAGTCAACGATGGCCAAAGTCACACTGTCCGTAGATGGGCCTGCAGACGGGCCTGCCGACCGGGCTGCCGAGCGGGCCGGCAACCCGCTTGTCCCGCCCCGGGAGGCGGTGTGCGCCGGCATTCGCCGGTAGCCCGTTCACCCGGACCGGCAGGGTAGCGGCAATGGAAGACAGCGACGCCCATATTCTGGTCGTGGACGACGACCGGCGCCTGCGCGATCTGCTGCAGCGCTTCCTTGCGGATAACGGCTTCATGGTCGACGTGGCGGCCGATGCCGCGGAGGCCCGGCGCAAGCTCGAATCCTTCGCGTTCGACCTGTTGATCGTCGATGTGATGATGCCGGGCGAATCGGGCCTGTCGCTCACCGAGGGCCTGCGCCGGGCCTCGTCGGTGCCGATCCTGATGCTGAGCGCGATGGGCGAGGCCGAGGACCGGATCGCCGGGCTGGAGCGCGGCGCCGACGACTATCTGCCCAAGCCCTTCGAGCCGCGCGAACTGCTGCTGCGCATCGGGACGGCACTGCGGCGGCAACGGACGGATTCGGCCAATATCCCGCGCACCCTGGCCTTCGGGCCGTGCCTGTTCGACATGCGCCGGCTCGAATTGACGCGCGCCGGCGCCCGGGTCCGGTTGACCGAGACCGAAGCGCGGGTGCTCAAGGTTCTGGCCGTACGGGCGGGCGAGCCGGTCGCGCGGGACACCCTGACCGAGGAAGGCGAACTGGAAGGCAGCGCACGGGCGATCGACGTTCTGATCACCCGGCTGCGCCGCAAGGTGGAGCCCGATCCCCGGGATCCGCGCTATCTTCAAACAGTGCGCGGCAAGGGCTATGCCCTGATGCCGGACTGACGGAGGCGCGTCGGGATGCCATTATCCGAAGACCGATCCCTGTCGCCGCTGCGCCGTTTTCTGCCGCGAAGCCTGCTCGGCCGATCCCTGCTGATCCTCGGAGTGCCGATCATCGCGGTGCAGCTCATCTCGCTCTGGTTCTTCTACGATCGCCACGTCCAGAACGTGTCGCGGCGCATGGCGCAAAATCTCGCCCACAATATCCAGCTGACTGTCAACCACATGCGGTATTTCCCGGCAGTGAAGGACCGGGCATGGATCCTGTCCGCGCTGCGGTCCGGCCAGGGCATGCGCGTCACCTTCCATAAGGATCGGACGCTCGAAGGCCTCGAGAGCCGGAATATGGGCGGGCAGGTGGGGCGCGAAGTGATGCGCCAGTTCCGCAGGATTCTGGCGGAGGACTTCGTTATCGACGGAGACCATGACGACCGCCACATCCGCATCCAGGTCACCGCGCCGGGCGGGGCCCTGGACATCATCGCGACGAAGAAAAAGATCCGGCCCATCACAACCGAGCTCTATGTCGCCTGGTCGATCGGCGCCGCCGTGGTGCTGCTCATCATCGGCGGGCTGTTCATGCTCAACCAGGTGCGCCCGATCCGCGAACTTGCGGCAGCAGCGGACCAGTTCGGCAAGGGACGGGATGTGCCCGATTTCAAACCCTGGGGCGCCACCGAGGTGCGCCAGGCGGCGACCGCCTTCCTGATCATGCGCGAACGGCTCAGACGCCAGATCGACCAGCGGACGGAAATGCTGGCCGGCGTGTCGCACGATCTGCGGACGCCGATCACCCGCCTGAAGCTCGGCCTCGCCCTTGAGCCGGACAGTCCCGAAACCGCCGCTCTGCGCAGCGACGTCGACGAGATGGAACGCATGGTCGAGGAATATCTCGCATTCGCCCGCGGCGAGGGGCTGGAGCAGGCCGTCGAGGCGAATGTCAACCTGCTGGTCCGCGATGTGGTCGCCAGGGCAAGGGACGACGGCGCCCGCATCGAACTGGCGCTGCCGTCCAGCCTGAAAGCCACGGTGCGGCCGAACGGCTTCAAGCGCGCTCTGACCAATATCGTGCGCAATGCCGAGCGCTTCGCCAGCGAAATCAGGATCGGCGCCAGCCGGCGCGCCGCCATGATCGTGATTTTCGTGGACGACAACGGCCCCGGCATTCCCGAGAACGAGCGGGACAACGCCTTCAAGGCCTTTCACCGCCTCGACGACGCGCGCAACCGGGACGGCGGCGGCGCCGGCCTGGGGCTGACGATCGCGCGGGATATCCTGCGCGGCCACGGCGGCGACGTTATCCTGGCCGAATCGCCGATGGGCGGGCTGCGCGCCGTGCTGCGCTTTCCGGTGTAGACCGGATTCCATCGACACGGGGCGATGCCATGCGGATCGACGGACGATGCCATTGCGGCAATCTCGGCTTCGCGCTCGAGACAGCCCTGACCTGGGAGACCCTTCTGCCGCGCGAGTGCGACTGTTCCTTCTGCCGCGCGCACGCCACGCGCTGCGTTTCCGACCCGAAGGGCCGGGCGGCGATCTTCGTGGCGGACCCGGATCGTCTCGTCCGCTATCGCTTCGGCCTGCAGACGGCGGAGTTTCTCCTGTGCGGCCGATGCGGGGTCTATATCGGCGCCTATGCGGAGGAAGCAGAAGGCGGCTTCGCGACCCTCAACCTGCGCGCCACGGCCCACCACGGCCGGCCCGGCGCCGCAACCTCCTATGGCCGGGAGACCGCCGGCGGCCGCCGCGCCCGCCGCCGCGAACGCTGGACCCCGGCCGAACTGCGCCTCGGGGTTCCGCCGCCGGCTGCGGCCGGACCCGCGTAGCCCGCGGTCCCGCTACTCGGCGGCAACCGCCATCGCGCCGGGCGTCAGGCCCTCCTGTTCCCAGGTCGGGGCGACATCGAGCACGGTTGCGCGCTGGGCGTCGCGCGGCCAGCGCAGGTCGTCGTAGGGCAGGCCGCGGTGCATGGTGCAGCGGTTGTCCCACATGACGAGGTCGCCGGCCCGCCAGCGGTGGCTGTAAACGAACCGACGCCGGGTGGCGTGATCCATCAGCCGCTGCAGCAATTCGGCCGCCGCGTCGTCCGCCATGCCGTCGATCCGCCCGGCGTGGGACGCCAGATAAAGGCCCGTGCGGCCGCTGTACCCGTGATGGCGGACCATCGCCTGCGGCACCGCCGGCAGGGCGGTATTCTCGTCCTCGGACATCTCGAAGCCCTGGCGCGCCCGGGAATAGGCGATGGCGTGGCGCGCGATGCGGCCCTCGACCTGCGCTTTCAGGTCGTCGGGCAGGGCGTCCCACGCCGCGCGCATGTCGGCGAACTCGGTCTGGCCGCCGACCGGCGGTATCGCGCGCATGAACAGGAGCGAAGCCTTGGCCGGCACTTCCTTGAAGGAACTGTCGGTGTGCCAGAGCTGGTTGCCCGCCTGGAAGCCGCGCAGGCGGCTGTCCGCGCTCCAGATCGCGCCGTCCGGCATCAGGTTCGAGACGTCGGCGATGTCGGTCAGCACCCGCGGCTTGACGCCGTCGAGATCGACGATCATCGACGGGTCGATCGGCCCGAAGCGCCGGGCGAAATCGACATGCTGCTCCTGGGTCATCCGCTGGTCGGGAAAGATCAGTACGGCGAATTGATGGAAGGCGTCTTCGATGGTCCGCCAGTCCGCCGCCGACAACGGCTTCGACAGGTCGGCGTCGCCGACTTCGGCGGCAAAGCTCTCGGTTACCGGCCAGATTTCAACCGTCATCGCCCAGGCCCCAACGGATCGCCCTTCTCGCGGGTGCCGGGCAACGATAGCGCCAAGCAGAGTGCGGGGGCAAGCAGCCGACGGAGCCCGCTTCGATAGCCGGAGCATCCGGCGAACGACTGCCGTGTCCGGTCTGCGGTCGATCGGCGGTCGCCCAAGGATTCCTCTGCGAAAAGCCGCACGGCGGGCAACGCGATCCTGCGCGCCCTTCCGTCCTTGCCGCCCTGCGCACCCCAGACGGCGGGGTTCGCCAGGTCGGTCTTTCAAAATTATTTCCTTTTTTTCGATAATTTTCCTTGACACGGCAGGTTCCGCGCCCTATATCGGCCCTGTCAACGCCCGAAGTGCGCCTGCCGCGGCCGGCCGACATCCCCCCGAATAAAGAAGCAAACGAAGAAACAGGCGGGGGACCCTGCGGGATCCTTCCACCCTTCCTGCTTCGATCCTCCGGTTCGACCCTCCGATTCCGCCGGGCCATCGTGCCCCCGATCCTGCCTGGCGGTGCTGCCCCGGTGTCGCCCGGCGCTCCCACTCGCCCAGGAGGCTGGAAAAATTCCTATCGAAAGTGTTTTTGCGCACTTCCGAGAGGCGTATTTCCAATGATTTCAATGGGTTAAGGTCGCCGGGCGCAAAAAAACATATTTTTTAGAACGGTCTGTCTAATTCAAAAATTCAGCAATTTCAAAGACTTAGGAAACTGATATTGAACATTTATTCAAAATCCGGCTGCTTTCCGGCATCCGGCCCGTCCCCCTCCGTTGCCGGCACACCCTTTCGCAGAGGAATCCTTGGGGGTTGCAGGAAAGCGACGTTCGGCCGATATGACGGACCGACCGGCGGCGGCACCCCGAAGTCGCGATGAACCCGCTGCCCCAGGAGGATCCCGACCATGCCCGAAGCCTATATCTGCGATCCCGTGCGCACGCCGATCGGCCGCTACGGCGGCAGCCTGAGCGCGGTGCGCGCCGACGATCTCGGCGCCGTGCCGATCCGCGAGCTCATGGCGCGCAACGGAGCGGTCGACGCCGAAGCCATCGACGACCTGGTCTATGGCTGCGCCAACCAGGCCGGCGAGGACAACCGCAACGTGGCGCGTATGAGCCTGCTGCTCGCCGGCCTGCCCGAAACCGTGCCCGGCGCGACGGTCAACCGGCTGTGCGGCTCGGGCATGAACGCCGTCGGGATCTGCGCCCAGGCGGTCCGGACCGGCGAGGCCGAACTCACCGTCGCCGGCGGCGTCGAGAGCATGTCGCGCGCACCCTTCGTCATGGGCAAGGCGGACACGGCCTTCTCCCGCAAGGCCGAGATCTACGACACGACGATCGGCTGGCGCTTCGTCAACCGGATGATGAAGAAGCAGTACGGTACCGATTCGATGCCGGAGACGGCGGAGAATGTCGCCGAGGAATTCCAGGTCTCGCGCGAGGACCAGGACGCCTTTGCGGCGCGCAGCCAGGCGCGCGCGGTTGCGGCCCAGGAGAATGGGACCCTGGCGTCGGAAATCGTGCCGGTCACGATTCCGCAGCGCCGGGGCGATCCGGTCGTCGTCGACAAGGACGAGCATCCGCGCGCCGGCACGACGGTCGAGAAGCTGGCCGGCCTGCCGACGCCGTTCCGCGACGGCGGCACCGTCACGGCGGGCAACGCCTCGGGCGTCAACGACGGGGCGGCGGCGATGTTCGTCGCGTCGGAACGGGCGGTCGAAGACTACGGCCTCGAGCCGCTCGCCCGGGTCGCCGGGATGGCGACCGCCGGCGTGCCGCCGCGCATCATGGGCATCGGGCCGGCGCCGGCTTCGGAAAAGCTGCTGGCCCGGCTCGGCCTCAAGATCGACGACATGGACGTGATCGAACTCAACGAGGCCTTCGCTTCTCAGGGCCTTGCCGTGCTGCGTATGCTTGGCGTGCCGGACGATGCGGAACATGTGAACCCGAACGGCGGCGCCATCGCGCTGGGCCACCCGCTCGGCATGTCCGGCGCCCGGCTGGTCGCGACGGCGGCGCGCGAACTGCAACGCCGCGGCGGCGCTTACGCGCTCTGCACCATGTGCATCGGCGTCGGCCAGGGCATCGCGATGGTGATCGAGCGGGTGTAGGGGCGCCTACCGCACCGTAAGCATCAGCTTGCCCCGGAGACGGCGGGTTTCGTTTATGCGAATGGCTGTGTAGCGCTAGGCCGAGCGATACGCCTGGTCGTGCGGGCCGACGGCCACCGGCTTCGCGTTCCCGTTTTCCAAAATCTGAAAAACAAAACGATATTGCCGACTTAGTCGGACCGAATAAAGATCGGTCCCACCCCGCAATTTCTCAAAGCGCCGTCCGGGCGGCAGCGTACCCGTGAGCAATTCGTCGATGACGGCTGCGAATTCTCGCTGCATTGGCTGGGGCAGCCGTCTCACCTGCAGCCGGAACTGTCCGGCCGGTTCCTCGAAAGCCCGAACTTTCGGGACCGGCACATTCACGGAATCAATCGCTCGTCAACGACGAGACCAGTTCCGCGCCCGATGCGAAAGTCTTTCCGGTGGTCGGCGCCAGAGCGCCGTCATTGATCATGAGACGCCAGCGAATGTCCTGACATCGCTGGACGATTTGAGACAGCAGGTCTTCCAGGCGGTCCAGTTCGTGGAATATCTCCTTCCCGTGCTCGCCCGATCCTCCTGAATGCTCCAGCGCGCCACGGATTGCGCCGAGTTCGTCGCATTCGCTGCGAAAATACTCTTCCGTTTCCTCGAACGCCTGAACGCCGACTCCATCGGGGTCCATTACCATGCCGGGCGGGGCTGCTTCGACCTCGGCCCGGAGCTTGTCCAACATCGTGATGACGGCGGCATTGATGGATCGGTAGCGTTCGCCAAGATTACGTTCCAACTCGGTTACGGCTCTCCGGGTCTCCCGGTCCGGGGACCGCAGGAGACAATCGGGCGTAAATCGCGAACGATCGGGGCTTTCCGGAAATTCGGCCAGCCAAGGCAGCACCCGCCCGACATTCCGGATCGCATTGCTTGTCGGCGAAACAGGCTCGGATGCAATGGCCATGGCTTAACCGCTCCGTTCCGGCCGGCCGGGAAGGATCGTTTGGCGATGGCGAATTATCTGGCGCGGTCCGGGAGCGAAATCAAGCAACCTTACCGCACCGTGAGCACCAGCTTGCCGCGCAGGTGCCGGCCCTCGCTGACGCGGTGGGCGTCGGCGGCCTGGGAGAGCGGGAATGTGCGGACCGGCGGGATAGTCACGGCGCCGGCGGCGACCAGTTCGGCGACCCGCTCCATATGGCGCCGGGCCCGGGCGACGTTGGGTCGAAGGGCAGTCACGTCGCTGCGCGGCGGCTTCGGCGCCTGCCCGCCCGAGGCGATGAACGCCGCCCGCCCTCCGGGCCGCAGCACATCGAAGGACCGCAGGGCGACATCGCCGCCGACGGTCTCGAACACGGCGTCGACGCCGGAGATTTCCTCCGTGAAGTCCTGCGCGCGGTAGTCGATGACCCGGTCGGCGCCCAGACCCCTGACATAGTCGTGGTTCGCCGCGCTCGCCGTCGTGACAACGGTGGCGCCCAGATGCTTGGCGAGTTGGATGGCGAAGCCCGCGACGCCCCCGGCGCCGCCCTGGATCAGGATCGTCTCGCCGGCCTCCAGCTTCAGCGTTTCTTCGAGCGAGACGATGGCTGTAAGCCCGGCGAGCGCCAGGGCGACGGCTTCCTCATGGGACCAACCCTCCGGCTTCCGCGCCGTCAGATCGGCTCGGACCGCCACCTTCCCGGCATAGGCGCCTTCCTGGCCGGCGTCGAGCACGCCGAAGACGGGATCGCCCGGCGCAAGGTCGCTTACGCCCGCGCCCGTTTCCGCGACGACGCCCGAAAAATCCCGCCCCAGGACGTAGGGAAACCGGGTCAGCTTCGCGTAGCTGCCGGAGCGCACCTTCCAGTCCGCCGCATTGATCGAGGCGGCATGGACATCCACCACGATCTCGCCCGGCCCCGCCTGCGGGTCGGGCAGGTCGCCGTATCGCAGAACCTCCGGGCCGCCCTGTTCCTCGATATACGCCGCTTTCATGGTCCCCGCTGCCAAAGCTGAATCCGCAGTTTTCGGCGTGACCGGCGTTGAATCCCGTGCGCCGCGCGCCTATCCTTTGCCCTAACCCGTTCCGGCCGGCCCAGATGTCCAAAGGGCGCACGACGATGAAGCTCACGCGAGACCAGATCGACCGGTTCCACGAGACCGGCTACCTCATGCTGCCCAACCTGTTTTCCACCGAGGAGGCAGATGTCCTTCGGCAGGGAGCAGAAGACGTCTACGCCATGGACCGAAAGGAAGTGGTGCGCGAGTTGGACGGCGTCTCGCCGCGCACCGGCTTTGCGGCGCACTGCTACCACGAGGCCTTCCGGCGGCTCGGCCGCCATCCGCGCCTGGTCGAGCCTGTGATGCAACTGCTCGACGGCCCGGTGTACATGCACCAGTACAAGGTCAACGCCAAGGTCGCCTTCGACGGCGCCGTCTGGCAGTGGCACCAGGATTACGGCACCTGGTCGCGCGACGACCTGATGCCGGAAGCCCGGGCGATGAACATCGCACTGTTCGTCGACGAGGTGACGGAATTCAACGGTCCCTTGTGGATCATCCCCGGCTCGCACCGTGAAGGCGTCTACGAGGCCGGCCACGATATCGAGACGACCAGCTATCCGCTTTGGACGCTCGACAAGGCGAAGGTGAGCGAACTGGCGGAACGCGGCGGCATCTATTCGGCCAAGGGCGCGGCCGGCAGCGTGCTGATGTTCCACAGCAACATCGTGCACGCCTCCTCGCCCAACCTGTCGCCCTGGGGCCGGACCATCGTCTACCTGTCGCTGTGCCACGTCGAGAACCATATCCGGCGCTTCAAGCGGCCGGAGTGGATTGCCCACCGCGATTTCGCGCCCATCGAGCCGCTGCCGGACGATTGTCTGCTCGCGCCGATGACGCCGTTCGCGGAATACGAAAGCGGGATCCAGGTGGCGGCGGAATAGGCGGCGTGAACCTTCACCGCCTCCTGCTGGAGCGTCAGGCGCAGGACAGCCCCGTCCGCGTCGGGATTCTCGGTTGCGGCAAGTTCGCCTCGATGTACCTGGCCCAGGCGGTGCGCACGCCGGGCGTCCACATTGCCGCCATCGCGGACCTGAATCCGGCCGGGGCGCGGGAAAGTCTGGCCCGCATCGGCTGGCCCGCGGAGCGCTTTGCGGCGGCGGATTGCGGTGCGGCGCTCCAATCGGGCGCGACATGGATCGGCGATGACGTCGAGGCGCTTTTCCGCGAGGAGGCGATCGACCTCATCATCGATTCGACCGGCGATCCGCCGTCCGGCGTGCATCACGCCCTGCTCGCGTGCCGCCACGGCAAGTCGATAATCATGGTCAATGTCGAGGCCGACGCGCTGGCCGGCCCGATGCTCGCCGAAAAGGCGCGCGAGGCCGGCATCGTCTATTCGCTCGCCTACGGCGACCAGCCGGCGATGATCTGCGACCTGGTCGACTGGGCGCGCGCCAGCGGCTTCGACGTGACCGCGGCGGGCCGCGGCCACAAATGGCTGCCCGAGTTCCAGTTCTACACGCCGGACAATGTCTGGGACGGCTATGGACTGACGCCGCAACAGGCGGCCGAGGGCGGGCTGAACCCGAAAATGTTCACCTCCTTCCTCGACGGCACCAAGCCGGCGATCGAGAGCACGGCGGTCGCCAACGCCACCGGCCTGACGCCGGCGCCCGACGGCCTGGCTTATCCGCCGGCCCGGATCGATGAAATTCCCAATGTCTGCCGTCCGCGCGCCGAGGGCGGCGCGCTCGACCACAAGGGCCAGGTCGAGGTCATATCCTCGCTGCACCGGGACGGCCGGGTCATCGACTACGACATCCGTTTCGGCGTGTTCGTCGCCTTCGAGGCGGATACCGATTACGTCGCGCGCTGCTTCATGGAATACGGCGTCCAGACCGACGACAGCGGCCGCTACGCCGCCCTGTACAAGCGCTGGCACCTGATCGGGCTGGAACTGGGCATCAGCGTCGCCAGCGTCGCCCTGCGCGGCGAGCCAACGGGCGCCGCGACCGGCTGGCGCGCGGATGCCGTCGCGGTCGCCAAGCGCGATCTGAGAGCCGGGGAGATGCTCGACGGGGAGGGCGGCTACACGGTGTCCGGCCACCTGATGCCCGCAGCGCGCTCGCTGGCCGAAGGCGCCTTTCCGATGGGGCTGACCCACGATGTCCGCCTGGTGAACCCCGTGGCGAAGGGGCAGGTCGTGCGCTGGTCGGACGTTGCGGCGGACAGCGCCCATCCGGCCGTGCAGGTGCGCCGCGAGATGGAGGA
Organism: Rhodospirillaceae bacterium; assembly: GCA_028819475.1. Lineage (NCBI taxonomy): Bacteria > Pseudomonadati > Pseudomonadota > Alphaproteobacteria > Rhodospirillales > Rhodospirillaceae > Rhodospirillaceae bacterium. The sequence goes on along the minus strand of JAPPLJ010000032.1, from coordinate 30,316 downwards.
AAGCTGCCGGCCTGCCCTGCTTCAGGCCGCGGAATAGTCACTTGAGACTGCGGCGTCGCGCGCCGTGCCGCAATCAGGGTAGCCGGCTCTTGTTGTCCCACAGCCGGTATTCCGCCCGGAAGGAGATCAGCGACCGCCAGACCCGCTTGAAAAGGGGATTGGCCGTGCTCTCCTCTTCGGCCACCTTCTGCCAGGCCAGTTCGAGGGCGTTCAGCACGTCTTTCGGGAATTTCCTGATCTCGACTCCCTTGGCGGTCAGCTCGCGGATGGCTGCCGGCTGGTGCGAGGCGCCTTCTGCCAGGCCCTCGCGGATTGTGTCGCCGCAGGCATTTCTGATCGTGGTCTTGGCCGCGTCGGCAAGACCGTTCCAGACACCGCGTCGGACGAGCAGTTCCAGCAGGGTCGCCGGCTTGTGCCAGCCGGGCACATAGTAGAACTTTGCCGCCGTATTCAGGCCCAGGTTCAGATCGATCAGCGGGATCGAATATTCCGCGCCTGCGATCTGCCCTGCTTCCAGCGCCTTCTTAATTTCCTCCGCGTTGAGGCGCACTGCGGTTGCACCCAGTTTCTCGATCACCCGGGCTCCCAGGCCGAAAATCCGGATCTTCTTGTCCTTGAAGAACCCGGCGCCAACGATCTCCTCGCGGAACCAGCCGCCGCCCTCCGCCGCCGTGACGCCGCACAGAACGGATTTCAGCCCATGCCCGCCATAGATTTCGTCGAGCAGTTCCTCGCCGCCGCCATAGTAGTACCAGGCCAGGTATTCCTGTGCGTCGGGCCCGAACGGCACGCCGGAAAAGAGGGCCAGCGCCTTCTCGGTCGACGTCCAGTAGCCCGGTGTGGACCAGCAGGTCTCGACCTTGCCGTCCACCACGGCTTCGAAGCATTTTTCGGCCGCGATCGGCTGGCCGGGTTCGGCGAAGCCGATCTGCATGGCGCCGGCGGACGCCCGGCGCAGTTTCGTCGTGAAGCTCCTGCCCAGGGTGCCGAACTGCGGCGTGTCGCCCCGAAAGGCGCTCGCCATGGTCCATTTCAGATAGACCGATTCCGGGGCCTTGAAGTCCGGCTTTTTTTCGACCGTTTCGCGCACGATGATTCTCTGCGGCCAGGGCGAGAGCAGGTAACGGCCGGCCGCACCGCCGGCGACGAGGCAGATGATGGAGACGGTGACGATTCGGATAAAGAACGGGTTCAAGGGCCATGCCTCAAGGGTGAACGTCTGTACTTAGCCGATGTGGGCGCGCATTTCGAGTGCAGCGAGACTCCGTTGCACCCTTTGCCGGAAGCCGCGGCAATTTCCTGCTTCCCTGCCGATCCGCAATGCCCCACGGGGCGCGCCGGACCGTTGATCGGCCCGCCGCGATGGGGCAGTTTGAGAGCCGGTTCAACGCTTGCGTGACGGTTCGTGCGCCCCCGGGTCGGAAAATGCGGGCCGGAGAATGCGCCGCCGGCGACGCCGCCCGATACGGTATCGGACCTGCCCGGTCATCCTGCCCCGTTCAACGCTGCATGGCCGCTCTGCGAGAGGAAAAACGCAATAATGTCGAAGAACGATCTCAGGGTGTGGGGAATCGGGACTGCCCGCACCATGCGCGCGCACTGGATGCTCGCGGAAATGGACGTCGACTACGACCTGCGCCCGATCGGGCCGCGCACCGGCGAGACCCTGACCGAGGAATATCTGCGCCTGAACCCCCGGCACAAGGTCCCGGTGATCGAGCACGGCCCGTTCGTCCTGGCGGAGAGCGCGGCCATCGCCAACTATCTGAGCGAGACCTTCCCGGCGCCGGAAGGCTTTTTCGTGCCCGAGGATCGGGCGCGCCGCGCCGCGCTGAACGAATGGTGTTTCTTCGTCATGACGGAACTGGACGCGCACCCGCTCTACCTGATCCGGCGGCACCTGCAACTGGCGCACATCTACGGCGAGGCGCCGCACGCCGTCGAATCGGCCAGGGACTATTTCTGCGAGCAGATCGACGGCATGATGAAGAAGTTTCCCGACGGCATGGACTCGCTGATGCCGGAGGGCATGAGCGTCGCCGACATCCTGATGGTGACCAGCCTCGACTATGCGCTGACGCTGGAAATCCCGATTCCCGACCTGCTGATGGCCTATCGCGACCGGATCATCGAGCGGCCGGCCTACCGGCGCGCCCGCGAAATCAATTTCCCCTGAGACCCGTTTCCCCTGAGACCCGTTTTCCCTGAGACCCGTCGCGGAAACCGGCTGGCGGCAGTCCGCCAGACACCTGGGAAACTCTAACAGACGGAGCCGACGGATGACCGGACCCCTGAACGGCGTGCGCATTCTCGATCTGACCACGATGGTTTCGGGACCGATAGCGACGATGATGCTGGCGGACCAGGGCGCGGACGTCATCAAGATCGAATCGCCCCGGGGCGACCACATGCGCCACGTCGGCAGCATGAGCCGGGGCATGTCGGCCTCCTTCCTGTCGTGCAACCGGAGCAAGCGCAGCCTGGCACTCGATATCAAGCGCCCCGAGGGCCTTGCCGCGGTCAGGAGGCTGGCCGCGACCGCCGACGTCCTGGTGCAGAACTTCCGCCCGGGCGCGATCGAGCGGATGGGCCTGGGCGAAGATGTCGTCCGCGAACTCCGGCCCGACATCATCTTCGTGTCGATCAGCGGCTTCGGCGAAACCGGCCCGTATGCCCATCAGCGGGTCTACGACCCGGTGATACAGGCGCTGTGCGGGCTCGCCGACGTCCAGACCGACTATGCGACCGGCCAGCCGCGCATGGTGCGCACGATCATTCCCGACAAGACCACCGCCGTTGCCGCGGCCCAGGCGATCACGGCGGCGCTGTTTGCGCGCTCGCAGACCGGCGAGGGCCAGCATGTCCGCCTCGCCATGCTCGATACCATGGTGGCCTATCTCTGGCCGGAGGCGATTTCCAGCCTGAGCTACGTCGGCAGCGAATCCGATCCGGCCGAGGGCCAGATGGGCCTCGATCTCGTCTACAAGACCGCCGACGGCCACATCACGGCCGGCGCGGTCTCGGACTCCGAATGGCAGGGCATGTGCCGGGCGCTCGACCGCGAGGACCTGCTGGAGGACGAACGCTTCGCGACCGCCGGCGCGCGCGCGAAGAACCGGCCGGCGCGCCGGGACATCGTGGGCGCGGAAATGGAAAAATGGCCGAGCGGGGACATCCTGGCGCGGCTCGACCGCGAGGATGTACCCGCCGCCCCGGTGCTGACCCGCTGGCAGCTGCTCGACGATGCCCAGATCGAAGCCAACGGGACCATCGAGATCCACGACAATGCCGTGCTCGGCAAGGTGCGCCAGCCCCGGCCCGCGGCGCGCTTCGACCGGACGCCGGCGGCCGTCGCGGCGATGGCGCCGTTCCTGGGCGCCGACAACCGCGCCATCCTCGGGGAACTCGGATATTCGCAAGCCGAGATCGCGCGCCTTGCCGAAGACGGCGTTCTGGCGTTCCGGGGGCCGGCTACGGATTGCTGAGCAGGCGCATCAGGCTGGAGGTATCCCACCGCCCGCCGCCGCGCGCCTGGACCCGGGCGTAGAACTCGTTGACCAGCGCCGTCACCGGCAGCAGGGCGCCGACGCGGTGCCCCTGGGCGAGGCAGATATCGAGATCCTTGCGCATCCAGTCGACCGCGAAGCCGAACTCGAATTCGTCGTCGACCATCGTGGTGCCGCGGTTCTCCATCTGCCACGACTGGGCGGCCCCTTTCGAGATCACGTCCAGCACCAGCTTCGCGTCGAGCCCGGAGCGCATGGCGAGGTTCAGCCCCTCGGACAGGCCCTGCACCAGCCCTGCGATGCAGACCTGGTTGACCATCTTCGTGAGCTGGCCGGAGCCGACAGGGCCGAGCAGGGTCACGGCGCGCGCATAGCTGTCGATGACGCCCCGGCAGCGGTCGAAAACCTTCGGATCGCCGCCGACCATGACCGTGAGCACGCCGTTCACCGCGCCGGCTTCGCCGCCGGAGACCGGCGCATCCATGAAGCCGAGGCCCCGGTTCGACGCTTCCGCCGCCAGCTCCTGCGCGACGTTGGCCGAAGCGGTGGTATGATCGACGAAGACCGCGCCGTCGCCCATCCCCTCGAACGCGCCGTCCGCGCCGATCGTGACCGCGCGCGCATCGTCGTCGTTGCCGACGCAGGCGAACACGATCCCGTTGCCGGCTGCCGCCGCGGCCGGCGTCGCGGCGGTCGTTCCGGCAAACTCCCCGGCCCACTGTGCGGCCTTCGACGCCGTCCGGTTGTAGACGGTCACCTCGTGGCCGGCTTTCGCCAGATGTCCCGCCATGTGGTAGCCCATGACCCCGAGGCCGAGGAAGGCGACCTTCCGTGGTTCCGTGTTCGATGAATCGCTCATGCTTCGCTCGTCGTCCGGTGTTCCGGCCCGATCTGTCATTTTGCGCGGCGGGCCTGCGCGGATTATCGGGGCCGGTCGGGGTCCGGTTCAAGGCGCAATCGCGCCGAAGCCGATCCGGCCCGGCATGCGACATCGGTTCGGTCGATAGACCGGCGTCCGATCCGCAACAATCTGCGCCGGGATTCCCCGGAACGATCTCCCGAATTGCGCCACAGGCAAATCGCGGCAAGCGCAGATGAAACCGCCAGCGTTCAAATATGTTGCGGCCGAGACGGTCGATGAGGCGACAGCCCGGCTGGCCGAATACGGCGACGACGCGCGGCCGATCGCCGGCGGCCAGAGCCTCGTGCCGATGATGAATTTCCGCCTCGTCAGCCCGGCCGTATTGGTTGACATCCGCAGGATCGCGCCACCGGACGCGATCGAGGAGGCCGGTGACCATGTCCGCGTCGGCGCGCTCACCCGGCATCGTTCCCTCGAAACCTCGCCCCTGATCCGCGAGCGCTTCCCGGTTCTCGCCGCGGCGATGGGGCATGTCGCACATCTGGCGATCCGCAACCGCGGGACCATCGGCGGCAGCCTGTGCCACGCGGACCCGGCGGCGGAGCTGCCGGCGCTGGCCGTGCTGCTCGACGCGCGAATCCACGCGGCAAGCTGCGGCGGCGAACGCGTCGTCGAAGCCGGGTCGTTCTTCGAAGGCGCGCTCTGGACGGCGCTCGATGACGGCGAGATCGTCACGCGGATCGACTTTCCTTTGCTGCCGCCGGGCACCGGATGGGGCTTCCGCGAATTCGCGCGCCGGCACGGCGATTTCGCGCTGGCCGGCGCCGCGGCGACCGTGACCGGATCGGCCGGCCGGGCTGAAGAGGTCAGGATCGCGCTGTTCGGTGTCGGAGAAACGCCGGTCCGCGCCACGGCGGCCGAAGCGCTGCTGACCGGTACCGGCTTCGAGCCCGACGCGGTCGCCGCCGCCGTCGAGGCCGTGCGCGGCGGCATCGATCCGGACGACGACCTGCATGCCTCGGCCGAATACCGGCGCCATTTGGCGGGCGTCATGGCCGAACGCGCCTTGGGCGACGCCTGGGTCCGCGCGGGGGCCCGCGCGGAGGGCCGCGCCGGCGGCGGAGCGGCATGATGGAACGGATCGACATTGCGCTGACGGTGAACGGCGTCCGATACGAGCGGCGGGTTGAGCCGCGCCGCCTGCTCTCGGACTTCCTGCGCGAGGAGCTGGGGCTGACCGGCACCCATGTCGGCTGCGAACACGGGGTCTGCGGCGCCTGCACGGTGCTGCTCGACGGCGACAGCGCCCGGTCGTGCCTGACCTTCGCCGTCCAGTGCGACGGGGCCTCGGTCCGCACGGTCGAGGGGCTGGGCGAGATCGGCGCGCTCCATCCGCTGCAGGAGAGTTTCCGACGGCATCATGCCCTGCAATGCGGCTTCTGCACGCCGGGCATGCTGATGACGGCGCTCGACCTTCTGGCCAAGTATCCGCTCGCCACGGACGACGAGATTCGCGAGGGGCTTTCCGGAAACCTCTGCCGCTGTACCGGCTATGTAAACATCGTCAACGCCATCCGCGAGGCGGCCGCGGCCCGCGGGGACGACACCGGATGAGCAGGAACACGCCGGCAGGCGTGGCGGAGGCGGCCCGGCCCGGCATCGTCGGTGCGCGGGTGCAGCGGCGCGAGGATCCGCGGCTGCTCACCGGCCGGGGCAGCTATACGGACGACCGCAAGGCCGCCGGTGCGGTCCATGTCGCCTTCTGCAGGAGCGACCGGGCCCATGCCAGCATCGCCGGGATCGATCCGGCCGAAGCCCGCCGGGCGCCGGGCGTTGTGGGCGTCTTTACCGCCGCGGATATCGACGCCGTCGCGCGCCCGATCCGCGCGACCTCGAACATGCCCGACTACCGCGCCACCGAGTTCGTGCCGCTGGCGCGCGGGAAGGTGCGTTATGTCGGCGAACCGGTCGCGGCCGTGGTCGCGGAGAACCGCTATCTCGCCGAGGACGCCGCCGCGCTGGTCTCCGTCGACTACGATCCGTTGCCGGACGCGGCCGATCCGGAAGCGGCGCTCGACGATCGGGTGCTGCTCCACGAGGAGGCCGGGACCAACCTCATCGCGGCCCGGGAGTTCGCGCGGGGCGATGTCGACGCGGCGATGGCGGGCGCCGCGCTGGTCGTGGAAGACCGGTTCCGTATCCGGCGCAAGACGCCGGCGGCGATCGAGAACCGCTGCTACCTCGCCGAATTCGACGCCGGCCGGCAGGCGCTGACCCTCCACGGGACGACCCAGGTGCCCGGCCTGCTGCGCGACGCGCTGGCCGAGATTTTCGACCTGCCGGGCCACCGCCTGCGGGTCGTCGCGCCGGATGTCGGCGGCGGCTTCGGCGCCAAGGCCTCGCTCTATCCGGAGGAAGTCGTCGTCTGCGCGCTCGCCATGCGCCTCGGCCGCCCGGTCAAATGGACGGGCGACCGCATGGAAGACCTGACGGCGACCAGCCAGGCTTTCGACGAGATCGTCCGGGCGAAACTGGCGCTGGACGCGGACGGGCAGTTCCTTGCGCTGGAGGCCGATGTCGTCGGCGATATCGGCGCCTATTCGATCTATCCCTGGACGGCGTCGCTGGAGCCCGTCCAGGTCGTGAGCTTCCTGCCCGGTCCCTACCGGATCGCGAACTACCGCGGGCGGGTCCGCGCGGTCGCGACCTCGAAGGCGCCGACGGGGCCGTATCGCGGGGTCGGCCGGCCGATCTCGACCTTCGTCATGGAGCGGCTGGTCGACATGGCGGCCCGGCGGCTGGATATGGACCCTGCGGAGGTGAGGGCACGGAACCTGGTGCGCGACGAGGAGTTTCCCTACAAGTCCGGCTCCGGAATCGTCTGGGACCGCGCGGGTTTCCAGGATTGCCTCCGTTCGGCGCTCGACCGGTTCGGCTATGCGGAACGACGGGCCGGGCAAGCGGCGGCGCGGGAGCGGGGCAGGCTGGTCGGCATCGGGATTGCGTCCTACGCGGAGCTGACGGGCATCGGCTCGCGCATCTCGGCGGCGCCGGGCATGCCGATCAACACCGGCACCGAGCGCGCGACGATCGAGATCGATTCGACCGGCGCGGTGACGGCGGCCTTCGGCATCGCCTCCCACGGCCAGGGCCTGGAGACGACGCTCGCCCAGATCGTCGCCGAGGAACTCGGCGTCCGGATCGAGGACGTCGAGATCGTTCACGGCGACAGCGCGGCCGTGGCGCACAGCACCGGCACCTATGCGAGCCGCAGCACGGTTCTCGCCGGCGGCGCGGCGACGCTCTCGGCCCGGTCGCTCAGGGCCCAGGTTGTCAAGGCGGCGTCCCACATCCTGGAGGCTGCGGAAGCCGATATCGAAGTGCGCGGCGGCGCGATTTCGGTCGCCGGGACGGATTCGGCGATCACACTTCCGGAGCTGGCGCGGGCCTTCTACACGGAAATGCGCCGTATCCCGAAAGAGGCGCGCGAATCGCTCGACCTCAGCGCCAGCGCGACCTACGACCCCTTTTTCGGCACGGCGACGGCGGCCACCCATGTTGCCGAAGTCGAGATCGACCCGCAAACCTTCGGGGTGACGGTGCGGACCTATGTCGTTGCCGAGGATTGCGGGCGCATCGTCAACCCCATGATCGTCGATGGGCAGGTCCACGGCGGCGTCGCCCAGGGCATCGGCGCGGCGCTGCTGGAGGAGGTCATTCACGACGAAAGCGGCCAGATCCTGACCGGCAGCTTCGTCGACTATGTTGTTCCCTCCGCCGCCGAAATTCCGGACATGGCGGTGATTCACCTGGAGACGGAATCGCCGTCAACCCTGGGCGGCTACCGGGGTATGGGCGAAGGCGGTACCATCGGCGCGCCTGCCGCCATTGCCAATGCGGTCGCCGACGCGCTATCAGCCTGCAACGCTCAAATCAACGAATTGCCGATCACGCCGGACCGGCTCTTCCGCCTGATCCGCCCCGATCTGCAGGGTCGAACCATGCGAGGGAGAACCCGCAAATGAATCTCGATCTGGAAGGCAAGGTCGCCCTGGTCACCGGCAGCGCCCGGGACATCGGCCGCGAGACCGCGCTGGCCTTCGCTGCGGAGGGCGCGACCGTGGCCGTGAACTACAACCGGTCGGCAAACGCCGCCGGCAGCGTGGTCGGTGAAATTACCGAGAACGGGGGGAAGGCCAAGGCCTACCAGGCGGATGTCGCCGACCTCGAGTCTGTCCAGGCCATGACCGAGGCGATTGTCGGCGACTTCGGCCGGATCGACGTGCTGGTGAACAACGCCGGCTATGTCGAGCCGCGTCGCTTCCTCGACACCGGACCGGAGGAATGGAAACGCCAGATCGACGTCGGCCTCTACGGCGTGATCCATTGCTGCAGCGCGGTCGGCGCCCGCATGGTCGAGCAGGGCGGCGGGCGCATTGTCAACCTCGCCGGCGATTCCGCGCGGATCGGCGGGAAGGCCCTTTCGGTCACGACATCCGCGCGCGGGGGCGTGCTGTCGCTCACCAAGTCGCTGGCGCAGGAGTTCGGCCCGTCCGGCGTCACGGTCAACGCGGTCGCGCTCGGCTATGTCGAGACCACCCACACCGACCCGGACTGGCTGGAAAAGAACCGCGAGAAGATCGTCCGGCAATATCCCCTGCGCCGGATCGGCACGCCCGAGGACGTCGCGCCCGCCATCGTCTTCTTGGCGTCGGGCGGCGCGGGCTGGATCACCGGACAGATTCTCAGCATCAGCGGCGGCTACTCCATGGTGGGATAGAGTCCGTCCGGGCGGCCCAGCCCGTACGGGCCCCGGCTCACGCCTTCCGGAAGCGCCAGCCGTACATCGTGCGCCCGTAAAAGTTGAACCAATTCCGCGCTTCGGAATCCCGGAACGGGTAGTCTGCGCCCATCTGCCTTGCCGTGACGAGTCCGGTCACGAAACAGGTCTCCTGACTGTTGATGAGCGTATGGGCGCCGCAGTGCCAGGTTCGCCGTTTGCCCTGAACGAAGCGGAACAGGTGGATCAGGAATGCGATGTGCCGCACGTCGTGCACGATGTGCTGGAACCACCATCTTTTGACAATCTTGTTGTCGTCGATCCGGCTGATCGGGTTGTAGGTCACCAGGCAGGGCTTGTCCGACAGGTTCGCCCAGGGCTGCTGATTGTGCATGATGTAGGTGATTTCGTAGTTGTCCGGCCGGGCGCCATACTGCTCGATATGGTTGCTCCGGGTGGCGAGCGGCCGGGCCTCGTTGTCCGGAAGAACCGAGGCGTCCGAATGAACGACCGTATGGTTGTGCAGTTCGCTCTCGTAGCGGATCGAAGAGAGAAGCCAGCTCTCCAGTAAGGTCGGTTTATCCAGGATCATCAGCGTCTGGTTCGCGTTGCACGCGAAAACGACATCGTCGAACGTTTCTTCGTTTCCGTTTTCATCCTCCACGACGACGCCGGAGGGGCGCCGGTAAACTTTCCGAACCGGCCGGCCCAGGTAAATCCTGTCCCGGAATTCGGCCGAAAGATTTTCGTAAATGCGCCGCGTACCGCGGTCCCAGGTCTGCATCGGGGTTGCGGTTTCGATATCGAAAAACTCCAGATACCGGGCAAAAAGGGACGCCGGCATGTCGAACACGTTCGTCGCCATCAGGAAGTTGACGAACATGGGTTTGAGTATCTTGTACCTGAAATCGCCGGAAAACCTGCCGAAGTTGAGAACGGTTCCCATGCTGACATAGTTGAAGGGGTTGAGCGCGTTGAGCAGCCGGGATCTCGACCGGTTGAGCCGGCCAAACCATTTCAGACGCCGCAAGAGCCTCTGGAATTTCTCGATTTCCGGTTGCAATTGCCTCCTGATGTCCGAATCGAAATCGTGGGCGTAGATGGCGCCGCGATACTTCACGCTGTAGCTGAATCTGGTATCGACCAGCTCGATACCGTGCTGCTGCATGAGAAGCAGAATGTGGTGGTATACCGACGGTATGCACGCCGTGACGGAAATATCGAACGGGATCGCGGTGCCGTCGTCCTGCGGCATGTCGGCTGTGACCGCGTTGCCGCCGACCTGATCCTGCGCCTCGAACAGCCGGAATTCGAAGCGGTCCGGGTGCCGATGCAGCGCCCAGGCAGCCCCCAGCCCCGAGATTCCTCCGCCGACAATGGCAACCCGTCTCGGCATCGCCGCAGACCTCGCATCGCTTGTGGCTTTACCTACCCTTACCATCGTCCGCGTGCGGGCTTCACTCCCGAACTTCGGAAGATGCGGGCCCGATGTCCCGGGAGTCCGGGACTTTCATTTCCCGCCCGGATTCGATTGCCCTGTACTGCCCGATACCATACATGCCCCGATATCCCTGCGGTCGAGCCGGCCGTTCGGCCGGCGGAACTGCAGTTTTCGGAGTGGGGCAAATCCGCGGCAAATGAAAACCGACCCGAACGAGCACACTGTCTCCGCCGAGCTTTTTCCGTTTCCGGAGGGCTGGTATTTCGTCGCCCGTCGCGAAACGATCGGGAAGGAAAAGCTGCTCCAGAAAACCTGGCTCGGCGAAAGGATCGTCGTCTGGAGCAACGACAACGGGGACGTCTGCGTTGCCGTAGCGACCTGCCCGCATATGGGCTCCGATCTGGGTCCCGAAGCCGGCGGGCGGGTCCGCGACGGCTGCCTCGTATGTCCGTTTCACGGCTTCGAATTCGATGCCACCGGCCAGTGCGTCGCCACGCCCTATGCGCCGGCGCCCAGGTCCGCCAGGCTCAAGGTGTTCGAGACCCGCGATATTCTCGGCCTGATCTTCGCCTGGTGGAGCAGCGGCGGCCGGCCGCCGCAATGGGACCTTCCGGAAGCGCCGCCGGCCGGCTCCGACTGGTGCGGAATGGAAGCCTGGAGCGTCCGGTTCTCCGGCCACCCCCAGGAAACGACGGAAAATTCCGTCGATCTCGGGCATCTGCGCTATGTCCACGGCTATAACAGCGTAAGCGGGGTCGAGCCAGTATCGGTCGACGGCGCGTGGCTCAAGAGCTGCTTCGACTTCAAGCGAACCCAGACCGTCGCCGGGATAAAGATTTTCGCCTACGACGTGTCCGCCGTCACCCATGTGCATGGCTTCGGCTATTCGTATGTCGAGGTCCGCGAACACAATATCGGCATGGATACCCGCTTGTGGGTGCTCGCAACGCCGATCGACGGCGACCTCGTCGAAATGACGCTGGTCAGCCAGGTCCGGCAACTGCTCGGGCCGAAGCGGCCGATCGTCGGGATGCGCTTTCTCCCGCCGCGCCTGCGCACGCGGATCATGAACAAGATCATCATGGCGGCCCAGAAGCACGACGTGTTGCAGGACGTCGCGATCTGGGGCCGGAAACGGTACCGGCCGCGCCCCATGCTCTGCGCTTCGGACGGCCCGATCGGACAATACCGGCGCTATTGCAAGCAGTTCTATCCGGACGGCCAGTTCTGCGACTCCCGAGCGGCGGATGGGCTTTCCGTCGGCACGGAGAAACAGCCGGCCCCTCGCACCCGCTGAACGGCGAGAGGCGCTGCGAGAACCGAGGCGAGGTCGCGAAAGCCCGGCCGGAGAAGGCCGGTGTGCCGGTCCGCAACATGCGAATTCGCCCTCGGCAGCGAAGTCCTCGACCCGGATGATTCAATTCCTGCGGACTTGACGGCGGTCTGTCCGGGCCCGACATTCGGTTTTGGAATTGAACGCCGATGGCAGTTCAAATCTCCGGATGCGGTGTATCGGCGGCTTGCGAATGTGCCGATGGCGGAATTCGCACCGCTTCGGGCCCAAGGAGGCATGGCCGATGCCCGATTCTGTCGAAGGATTGACGACGCAATCGCTGAGCCTGCCGGAAGAGCTCATCCTAATGCTCCTCAACGAGGAGACCGGCTACTTTCATCAGGTCCACGGCTGGGAATTGAACTGCGCCGTCATCGGTTCTGTGCTTGCGGAACTCTCCCTCCTGTCGCGCATCGATACGGACCTTGATTCGCTGATCCTCGTGGACCGGACAGAAACGGGCAACCCCGCCCTGGATCCCGTTCTGGAGGAAATCGCGAACGAACCGGAGCAACGCAACGCCCAGTACTGGATCGAACGGTTCGCTATCCAGGCGGAGTCGATTATCGATTTGACCCTGGACCGCCTGGTCGATCTGAAGATCCTGAGCCACCACGACGGCGACTTCTGGACGCTGGCCCCGACCAACTGGTTCACGGATCTGCACGGCAATGACCGGAAAGACACCGCAGGTCAGTTCATCAAAACACGCATCAGCGAGTGCATCTTCACCGACACGATTCCCGATCCGAGAGACATCATCGTCGTTTGCCTCGTCAATACTTGCGACGTCTTTCGCTTCATTTTCGAACTCGACGACGAGGCGGAAAGGCGCATCGAGTTAATCTGCAAGATGGACCTGATCGGCCGTTCCATAGCCGACGCGGTCGAACACACCATCGCCAGCCCGATGCTTCGGCATTCGGCTCTGACCAAGCAAATTCAGCGGGTTTCGCTGCGCGATTTGCTGTTCAATCCTCATCTGCGCAACGGCAACATTCCTGCCGTCTTTGCGGATCTCGCAAAAAAATACGGCCCGGTCTTCGAGGTCCGTGTGCCGTTCGGCAGACCGATGATATTTCTCGCCGGGCCGGAGACGAACCGCTGGGTGCATCGGCACGGGCGGATGCACCTGAATGCCGGGAATTATTTTGCGGACTTCGAGAAAATCTACGGCGCGCACGGGGTCATGCCATCGCTGGACGGCGCCGATCATTTCCGCCTTCGCAAGGCCATGGGGCCGGCCTATTCGCGCGGGCGGCTGGCCGGCCAGCTTGACTATGTTTACGACTATGTCCGCAAATACATGGCCGATTGGAAGGTCGGCGAAACCTACCAGGCGACGCGCCTGTGCCGGCGCATGGTGAACGCGCAACTCTCGCCTCTTTTCATCAGCGTCGATTCTCAGGACATCATCGACGACCTGATGGCCTTCAAGGAGCGTGCGCTCATCACTCACATCATCAAGGCCCTGCCCAAATTCATGCTGAATACCCCGGGCATGAAGCGCCGGGCGAAAACCGTCGACACGCTGCTCGAACGGGTCCAAAGCGTCCATACGCCGGCTCAGCGGGTCGGCTGCCCACGGAACCTTACCGACGACTGGCTGAGCCTGCACGCGAGCGATCCGCAGCTGGTGCCGGAGGCGAACCTGCGTTTCGCCCTGTCCGCGGCGCTGGTCGCCAGCGTGTATCTCGGCGATGCGCTGAGCTTCGCGGTTTACGCCATGGCGTCGCAGCCCGAGCATTACGAGAAAATCCGGGCCGAAGCCGACGCCCTGTTCGAGAACGGCGATCCGGACGGTGAAGATTTCACCCCGTCCGCGATCGAGTTCACGCACCGCTTCCTCACCGAATGCCTGCGCATGTACCCGATCGTCCCGATGTCCATGCGGGATGTCATGAATACCTTCGTGGTCGAGGGATACGAAATACCGGTCGGGTCGCGGGTCTATATCGCCCAAACGGCTTCGCACTATATGGAAGACGTTTTCCCCGACCCCTTCTCATTCGATGTCGACCGCTATCTGCCGGAGCGCAGCGAGCACCGCGATCCCGGATACGCGCCCTACGGGCTGGGCACGCACACCTGCCTCGGCAACCGGTGGATGGACCTGCAACTGGCCGTCAATCTGCTGATGATCGCGCACCACTTCACCCTCGAGGTGTCTCCCGCAAGCTATGCCGATTCGCTCAGCTTCAGCCCGCTCCCGTCGATGAAACCGAGCAAGAAACTGAAGTTCCGTATTGCAGAGCAGAAGCGCGGACTGCCCGTCTGACGCGACAGGGGAGCGACGGAGCATGGGGACAGCGGCGCCTAAAGCGGTTTGCGCGCCAGGAAACAATATAGCGGCGTGAAGATCCCGGCTTTGCCCCCGGCGATATAGGCGTCGGCGGTGCGATCCAGCAGCCGGACGACATGTGCTGAGCCTTTCGGGAAGACCCCCGCTATCTCGGCCAGCCTGGAGACTCCGATGATCGCCTTGCGGCCCAGCGGAGTCCTGCGGAGGGCATTACCGACCGTTCCGCGCTGGGTCTCCATGGGTCGGTACCACGGCGTGACCGGACCGTTCTCCCCGACAGCCAGGTCACTTCCCTCGATGACCTGGAACCCGGCAATTTCGAGCGCCCGGTCGACTTCGCCTATCGTCGCAATTTCCTTGAGCGCGATGCCGTGCATCAGTTCCCGCTTGACGGCCCGGTGCCGACTGTCGTCGGGATCGAACCTGTCCGTCAGGCACATTTCCTGACCCCAGAAGAGAGCACCGGGTTTCAGCACACGGTAAATCTCGGCGAACGCGCCCGCCTTGTCCGGCGCATGGCACGTCGATTCGATCGCATAGCCCCGGTCGAAGGCACCGTCCTCGATGGCGCTCATATCCATGAAGCTGCATGTGACGTAGTCGACCCTGTGATCGAGCCCTGCCTGGCGGTTAAGCGATTTCGCCTTTTCCAGCTGGAGTTCGTTGCTGTTGATCCCGGTGACCCTGACGCCCGCCTCACGGGCGACGCGGCGCATCGGACCGCCTATCCCGCAGCCGACATCGACAACCGTCATGCCTTCCCGCAGTTCCAGCTTGGCGATCATCAGCCGCTGATGCCGGACCTTAGCGTCCTCCAGGCTCTCCCGGGGCGACAGCGGCGCGAAGTGCAGGGATTCGCCCCAACCGAAGGTCATGAACTCGCTGCAAAGGTCGTAATATTCCTTGACGGTTTCGGCGTGGTCATAGCCGGCCGCGCCGGAATCCTCCGCGAAAGCCCTGCCGGTCCAGCCATTGAACCGCTGCACCCGGCGAGCCACGTTCGACCCGTGGTACGCGGCCTTCAACCCGTTGGACAATCTGCGGAGTTGCATGGCGGATTTTCCCGAAGAGACCCAGGAAGGTCGTCAAGCCGCCGGCGTCAATCGGCCGGCCGCCTGAGCCGTTCCCTGATCTGCGCGGTCGTCTCCCTGGTCCCGTCGAGGGCCATGAGCAGCGGCGGGAGGAACAGGAAATCCGCCAGCAGCGCGATGACGACCGTCATTCCCACGAGCATGCCGAGCGCCTGGTTGGTCGTCATCCCCGACGCGCCGAATACAAGGAAACCCAATCCGAACACGATGGTCGTCGTCACCAGCGCCTTGCCGACCGAGCCAAAGGCGGATTGTACCGACTCCGACGGCAACAGGCCGCGCTTCCTGGCGCCGACATATTTGGTCATGAAGTGAATCGTGTCGTCCACGATGATGCCGAAGGCGATCGCGGTGACGACCGCCGCCGCATTCCCGACCGCTCCGACCGCATAGCCCCACAGGCCCATCGCCATGGCGGCCGGAACGAAATTGGGTATCAGGCTGATCAGGCCGAGCCGCACGCTCCTGAAGACGAACAGCAGGAGCAGGGAGACGATCGCCATCGCCACGATGGTGCCGCGCAACATGCCTTCGATGTTCCGCTGGATCGAATTGGCGCCGACGACGGCGACGCCGGTGGCGCCGGATTCCATGCCGGGGGCATTGGTCCTCAGCCAGTCCCGCGCGCGTTCGTCAAGCGCGATCTTCTCGTTGGTGGACAGGCTCTTGAGCGTGACCGTCATGCGCGTCGCCGCGCGTCCGACGTCGATGAGATTGTTCAGGTCGCGACCTTCCGGCAAGGAAAACTCGTAAAGCAGCAAATACTGCGCAGCGAGATCGGAGTTGTCCGGAATAGCGTAAAATTCCTGTTTGTCGCCGTGCAGGTTCTTGTTCAGCCGCTTCATGATGTCGGAAATGGCGAAGACGTGGGCCACTTCAGGCTGCGCCCGGTACCATTGCGCAAACGCATCGACGCGGCGCAGGTATTCGATATCGGTTACGCCGCCCTCGCGCCCGGAATTGAGCGAGTATTCGTAGGTTTCCACGCCGGCGAATTTCTCGCTCACGAAATCCGTGGAGCGCCGGAACTCGTAGCTTTCGTCGAGCAGTTCGAGCCAGTTTTCCTTGAGCTCGATCCGCGAAATTCCGGCGATGAGCACAACGGTCACGATGCCGAAAGACCATAGAAGTGTCGTGCGGTGGGAAACGACAAACCGCCCGAGACGATCGAAGACATTCGAGTGTCCGGCGCGCACGGGCCGGGCGCGCAGGGGCACGACCGACAGAAATACCGGCAGCAGCGTGACCGAATAGACGAAGGCGCACATGGCGCCGAACGCCACCATGTTCCCCATGACCCGAAACGGCGGCATTTCCGCAAAATTCAGGCTGAGGAAACCGATCGCGGTCGTCAGCGACGTCAGGAAAACGGGCCATATGTTGACTTGCAGGGCGTGAGTCGCAGCCTGTTTGCGATCCATGCCCTGGCGCAATCCCGCCGCCACGGCCTCGATCATATGGACGGAGTGCGCGACGGTGACCGCCATCAGGACGAACAGCGCCGCGCCGCTCTCTCCGTAGAACTTCATCCCGGCCCAGCCGATGAAGCCCAGCGCGGACAGGAAGACGACGATCAGCATCACGACGATCGCCACGGTTCCCCAGATCGAGCGGAGCAGGACTATGGCGACGAGCAGCATCGTCACCAGCGCAAGCGGCGCCAGGATGCCCATGTCGTCGTTGATCGCGTCGCGCATGGCGCGATTGAGGACGATTTCACCGGTCAAGTGGTAATCGATGTCCGCATGTTTCGCCCGGACCGCGGCGAGCGTTTCGTTGAGGAAATCGACGATTTCCACGCGCGCCTGCTGTCGTTTCTCGGGAAGCGCAATGCTGACGACCAACCCGGCGACCTGACCGTCCCGGGAAACCAGGCGCCCGGCAACTTCCTCGGTTTCGAGCGCGATTTTTTCGATACGTCTTATGTCGCCGGCGCTGAGAGAACCGGCGCCGTCGATCAGCCGCTCGACGATAAGTTCGTCCTCACGGCCCTCGCTGTGCGAATAGTTTGCGATGGAATCGATACGGGTAACGTAGGGCGTATGCCAGAGCTGTTCGGTCAGATCTTCTATGGCGACAAGCGCTTCGCGTGTGAAAACTGTGCCGTTGCGCGGCGCTACGGTAACGAACGCGGCGTCCGAAAGCGCGTAGGTGTCTTCAAGCTGTTCGAGCGCAACAATGTGCGGGTCGTTTTTGCTGAAATGATTTCGAACGTCGACGTCGACATTGACTATGAACATTGCGCCGGTGGCGAGAACCAGCATGAGAAGCAATGAAAGAAGAACGGTCAGCCAGCGGCGCCCCATAATGAGCGCGATGCATGAATCCAAATTCATATCGGTATGCCGACAGATGTGCAGGAATCGACTATAGCATCCCCCGGTTGCCTTAACACGGGCATTTTCCGGCCGCCCCGGCAGCGCAACGCACTCTGAAAGCCGGCCTGAAAGAGACAGGCGTCGCGAATCATTCCTTCACAGGCGGCGCACCGCCTGCGAACGCATTGGCGCCGGTGTAGTCGCAGGGCGCTTCCTGCATCTCAAGGTGCAATTGGGTTCCTTTGTAGGGATGGGCCCGCGCAAGATCCTCGTCGAAGTCGATGCCGAGCCCCGGCGCTGTCGGCGTCCGGATGTAGCCGTCTTCCCACTCGATCGCGTCGCCGATCAGCCGGCGGTGAAAGTCGCCGCCGGTCTGGATGGTCTCGACCATCAGGAGATTGGGGATGCAGGCCGCCAGCTGGATGTTCGCCGCCCACTCGACCGGTCCGGCGTAGAGATGCGGCGCGACCTGGGCGTTGAAGACCTCGGCGATCGCCGCGATCTTCTTGGTTTCGAGCAGCCCGCCCGAGCGGCCGAGCGCCGGCTGGACGATGCTTGCGCCGCCGGTCTTGAGCACCGCCGCGAATTCGGCCTTGGTCGAGAGCCGTTCGCCGGTCGCCACCGGAATGCGCAGGGCCGCCGCGACTTTGGCGAATTCGTCGGGATTGTCGGGCGGCACCGGCTCCTCGAACCAGAGCGGATCGAATTCCTCGAGGCGCCGGCCGAGGCGGATCGCGCCGGATGTGGTGAACTGGCCGTGGGTGCCGAACAGGATATCGGCCCGGCTCCCCACCGCGTCGCGCACGGCACGGCAGAATTCGGCCGAAAGCTCGATGTCGCCCATCGCCGGCTGGTGACCACCCCGCACGGTATAGGGGCCGGCCGGGTCGAACTTCACGGCGGTGAAGCCGAGCCGCACCATTTCCACCGCGCATTCCGCCGCCATCTCCGGGCTGGTCCAGAATGCCCTCAGGTCATGGCCCGGCAACGGATAGAGATAGGTGTAGGAGCGGAGCCGCTCGTTCATCATGCCACCCAGGAAGGCATGGACCGGCCGGCCGTGCGCCTTGCCCATGATGTCCCAGCAGGCCATTTCGAGCCCCGAGAAGGCGCCCATGACCGTCGGGTCGGGACGCTGGGTGAAGCCGGAGGAATAGGCCCGGCGGAACATCATCTCGATGTTCTCGGGGTTTTCGCCCGCCATGTGCCGTTCGAAGATGTCCCGGACCACGGCCTTCATGGCCGCCGGCCCGACAGCGGCGGCGTAGACCTCGCCGTATCCCGCCACGCCGCAGGCCGTGGAGACTTTCACGAAGAAGAAATAGCGGCCGCCCCAGCCGGGCGGCGGGTTGCCGACGACGAAGACCTCAAGATCCGCCAGCTTCATCGGCCGTATCCGTCGAACAGGATGACATTGCGCCGGGACCGGCCGGACCGCGTGTCGCCGATGGCGTCGTTGATCCGCGCGCACGGGTACCTGCCGGTTACCAGTTCGTCGAGTTTGAGGCGCCCCTGCCGGTAGAGTTCGACGAGGGCGGGAATGTCCCGCGAGAGCACCGTATCGCCCAGGCACGAGCCGCTGATGCCCTGGCCGTAGTAGGAGAAATCGGCGGGAGACCATTCCGCCCACGCGTCCGACGGTGGCATGCCGACCGCGATCAATTGGCCCCGGGGCGCAAGGAAGCGCGGCGCTTGCCGGTAGGCGTCGGCAGCGCCGACCGTGACCAGGACGGTATCCGCGCCGCGGCCTCCGGTCAGCTTTCCGATCTGATGTTCGACATCGTCATCCGTCGCCAGCACGACATCCGTCGCGCCGAATTCGCGGGCGGCGTCGAGCTTTTCCGGCACCGGGTCGACGGCGATCACCCGCGCCGCGCCGGCGATGGCGGCGCCCTGGATGCTGTTCAGACCCACGCCGCCGGCGCCGGCCACCACGACATCGCTGCCCGGTTTCACGTCGGCGGTGTTGGTAACGGCGCCGAAGCCGGTGATGACCCCGCAGGAGAGCAGGCAGGCCGCATCCATGCCGATATCGGCCGGTATCTTCTGGACCTGGCTCCGGTCGACGACGACGCGCTCGGCGAAGGCCGCCGCCGAAATTCCCTGCTCGACCGGCGTGCCGTCCCGGTCCCTGAGCGGGCTGTCGCCGACCCGGTCATACGGCGTTTCGCAGGTCGCCGGATGCCCGCCGGCGCAGGACGGGCAGGTCCCGCAGGCGCGGATGGGTGTGACAAGCACCGGGCCGCCCTTTGCGATGTCGGTAACGCCCTCTCCGATGGCCGTCACATGGCCCGCCGCTTCGTGCCCGTAAACTGCCGGCAGGTAGCCGCCCCAGGCGCCGTCCATCGCGTGGAGATCCGAATGGCAGACGGCGCACGCGGCGATTGCGACCTCGACCTCGCCCGGCCCCGGCGGGCGGAGATCGATGTCCGCGATCTCCAGGGGCGCATCGAATGCCCGGCACACCGCCGCCTTCATTGCGCTTGCTCCGGTTTTTTCCGTTCCACGCCGTATCCCGTTTTCCGCACGCGCGCCACCTCCGTCGCGCCTCGGGGCCAGCTTACCGCGACACCGTCCGTATCCGCAGGCGGTTCCGGCCGTCCCCGGACGATACCGCCGGCCGGCGAGTTGAGCCACACATCGCAACGTTCACAGGGCAACGTTCACAGGGCAAGGTTTCTCCGATGCGCCCGGTATCGTAATGTTTCATTGCAATGTCTTGCGGGGACAGGGCACGCGACGTGCCGGCCGGGCGACACCCCGGCCATCCATCGAACCCAGGGAGGCCGATCGATGCAGATCATCAAGCGTGGCGAAGTGACGAAATACGCGTTCGATGCGCGAGACGAGCCCGTGCTTCGCGTCAAGCAGGAGGAGTCGTTCCAGATCGAGACCGACGATGCGCTGTCGGGCCTGATCGAGGACGACAGCGACAATCCGAAGGTGCACCAGTTCGTGGGCGATGCCCATGTCGAAGCGCTGAACGCGGCCTGGCCTCCAAAATACAATCCCGTCGTCGGCCCGATCTACGTCGAAGGCTGCGAAGCTGGCGACGTCCTCGCCGTCAACCTCGAGACCATCGACCCGTGGCGCTACGGCTTCTCGGGCATTCTCCCGGGCATCGGCCCCTATGGCGAGTCGACGCGCTGGGGCGGCCAGTGCGCGGAGCCGCGGGTGCAGGTCATCGAACATCTGCCCGGCCCGAGCGGCAAGACCCGGGATGGCAAGGGCAAGTATTCCGACAAGCTGACCTGGGATCTGGAGCCCTTCTGCGGGACTCTGGCGACCGCTCCGGAACGCGAGGTCTTCACCTCGCTGCTGGGCCAGGGCCCGTTCGGCGGCAATATCGACTGCCGGGACGTGGCGCCCGGCCACACGATCCTGCTCAATTCCTACCACGAGGGCGGATTGCTCTACATCGGCGACATCCACGGCGGACAGGGCGATACGGAGTTCACCGGCATCGCGGACGAAACGCGCGCCACCGTGCAGCTCAACTGCACCGTCATCAAGAACAAGCGCCAGCCGACTGTTCGGATCGTCAAGCCGGAGAGCATCGTCGCAGTCGGCATCAACCTGCCGATGGAGCACGCGGTCTACGACGCCTGCGCCAACATGATCGACTGGCTGAGCGAGGATTACGGCGTCAAGCCGCAGGACACCTACATCCGCATGTCCTGCGATCCGGCCTTCCGCATCCGCACCTACCAGATGGTGCGGGCGATCACCATTCAGCACGTCGTCGGGGCGGAGTATCCCAAGCACCGGCTGAGCCCCGCCTTCTAGCGGCGGCGCGCGTTTCCGGCGCTTCCGCCGGCACAAGACCCACAGACAACACCAAGCGAAGGAACGGACAATGGATCTCGGATTGAACGGCAAGGTGGCCGCCGTGACGGCCTCGAGCCTCGGCCTCGGCCAGGCGATCGCCATGGAACTGGCGCAGGAGGGCGCCAAGGTTTCGATCTGCGCGCGCCGTCAGGGACCGCTCGACGAGGCCGCGGCGGCGATCGAAGCGGCCGGCGGGGAGGTGTTCTCGTGCGCTGCCGACATGAGCAGGCGAGAGGATGTCGAACGCTTCGTCAACGAAACCGCAGCGCATTTCGGGCGCCTGGACATTCTCGTGAACAATGCCGGAGACGCCGCGGTCGGCCGGACCATCGAGGACCCGGACGAGGTCTGGGAGCAGACCTACGACATCAACCTCTGGAGTGCGGTGCGCGCGACCCGCGCCGCGGTGCCGCTGATCCGCGAGCAGGGCGGCGGCTCGGTCGTCAACGTCGCCTCGGTGAGCGGACACAGCGGCCTCGGCGGCATGGCGGACTACAACTCGGCCAAGGCGGCGATGCTCGCTATGACCAAGACCCTGGCCCAGGACCTCGCGGGCGACGGCATCCGGGTCAATGCGGTCAACCCGGCGCTCATCCACACCCCGTTGTGGGAACGCATCGCGGAGGAGGCCTTCGTCGGCGAGGCGGGGGAGACCGTCGACGAGGTGTTCACCAACCTCGCAGGACAACTCCTTCTGACCGGGCGCTACGGCCGGCCGGACGAGGTCTCCGGCGTCGTGGCCTTTCTCGCGTCGGAGCGGGCGAGCTTCGTGACCGGCGCCTGCTGGAACGTCGACGGCGGCTTCACCAAGTTCCTGACCTGAGCGGCCCCGGGGCGATGCCGGGCGGCAATCGCCGGACTGCCGCCCGGTTTCGAGCGCCGCGGCCGGCCATCCGGCCGTGCCGTGCGGGGTCTCGTTGCGCCGCCGTCAACACGGGATGGAGATGGCGAAGAAGCGAACGCCGGTCATCCGATCGTCTTATGCAATCATTTCAGGAATAAATTTATCTGATGCATGTCGGCGCACTAGTATTCCGCCCGGCCGCCGGTCGCGATGTATCCGGGGAAACGACGGAGGATAGCCATGTCTGACGACATGTTGCACGTCATGGAGTGGCACAACGGCGAGAAGGAGTATTCCCCGTTTTCGGACGCCGAAATGCAGCGGCGTCAGGACTCGATTCGCCCCTGGATGGCGGACAACGATGTCGATGCCGTTCTGTTCACCTCCCACCACTGCATCAACTACTATTCCGGCTGGCTCTACTGCTATTTCGGCCGCAAATACGGTCTCGTGATCGACCAGGAGAACGCGACGACGATCTCGGCCGGAATCGACGGCGGACAGCCCTGGCGCCGCGCCTTCGGCCGCAACATCACCTATACCGACTGGCGGCGCGACAACTTCTTCCGCGCCGTTCGGCAGCTCACCGGCGGGGTCAAGCGCCTCGGCATCGAGTTCGACCACATACATCTCGACTATCGGCGGCAACTGGAAGAAGAGCTCCCCGGCGTCGAGTTTGTCGACGCCGGAGCGCAATCCATGTGGACGCGGACCGTCAAGTCGGACGAAGAGATCGCGCTCATCAGGGAGGGCGCGCGAATTTGCGACGTGGGCGGCTGGGCCTGCGCCGAGACGATCAAGGCCGGCGTGCCCGAGCACGAAGTGGCGATCGCCTCCACCAACGCGATGATACGGGAAATCGCAAGGAGCTTCCCCTTCGTCGAGCTGATGGACACCTGGACCTGGTTCCAGTCCGGCATCAACACCGACGGGGCGCACAATCCGGTCACCAACCGGGTCATCCGGCCGGGGGACATCCTGAGCCTCAACTGCTTCCCGATGATCTTCGGCTATTACACGGCGCTGGAGCGCACGTTGTTCTGCGACCGCGCCTCGGACGAGCATCTGCGCTTGTGGGAGATCAACTGCGACGTCCACCGCGCCGGACTCGCGCTGATCGGGCCCGGTGCGCGCTGCGGCGAGATCGCGAAGGAACTCAACGAGATCTACCGGAGCCACGACCTGCTCAAATACCGTTCATTCGGCTATGGCCACTCCTTCGGGGTGCTTTGCCACTACTACGGCCGCGAAGCCGGGGTGGAGCTGCGCGAGGACGTGGAGACGGTGCTCAAACCCGGCATGGTCGTGTCGATGGAGCCGATGATCATGGTTCCGGAGGGCGCGCCCGGCGCCGGCGGTTACCGGGAGCACGATATCCTTGTCGTGACCGAAGACGGCGCCGAGAATATCACCGGCTTCCCCTTCGGCCCGGAACACAACATCATCGCGAACTGAATTTTCCGGTTCCGGCGCGGCCCGCAAGGTACGCCGCCGGCGGGAACGGGCTGCATGCGCGGATCAGCCCGAGGTATCGGGAACCGCGCCGAGATACCCATCGAGAAAGGCGCTCCGGTAGCCGTCCTCCGTCCACAGCACGGGAAAGAAGGATTCGTCCATCTCCGTGGTTCCGGCGCGCTTGTAGCGGCCGTAGACGGATCCGACGTTGGTCGGGTGGTAGCGGGCTTCGGAAGACATGCAGTGAGACACCAGCGCCCGCCGGGGCGTGCCGGTGCGGTTGGTGCCCGAGCCGTGGAACGTCCGTCCGTGGTGAAAGACTCCGCCGCCCGCCGGGACTTCGACCCGCACCGCTTCGGGGACGACGCCCGCCTGTGCGGCGGCCTCATGCATCTCGCGCTCGTAGTCGTCGGGCGCGTGAAACCGGACGGCCGGCGGGGCCAGGCCCCAGCGGTGCGACCCCACGACATATTCGATGGTGCCGCCGGCCGCGCTGGTCGCGTCGAGGGCGATCCAGCAGCTGCACAGTTCGGGCGGCACCACCCACTGCTGATAGCTGTCGTCCTGGTGGAAGGCGAGCGGGCGAGCGCCCGGCGGCTTCCACAACACGTTGTCCTGGTTGATCCGCGCGCCCGGCCAGCCGCTGAGCCGTGCGCACCAGAGGCCGACGCGGGGATGAAGGACCGTGCGCGCCACATGACGGTCCGACTTCCACGCGTTGCAGATCTGGCGCGTCAGGTCTTCGGCGTCCCGCCCTTCGCGCCAGTTCCACTCGTCGGGGCAAAGGCCGGTCTCGAATTCGCCGCGGAAGAGCGGCCCGAAGCGCGCGGCCAGACGTGCGGCGGCCGCGGGCTCGATGAGCCGTTCGACGACGAGGAAGCCATCCCGGCGAAAACGCTGAATGTCCGAAGAACCCGGCTCTTCGATCGCAAACATGGCGCCTCTCGTGCCTCGGCGCAGGACGCTTTCCGGACGCCGGGCATGGTCCGACCTGAAACGGATAGGCGCTAGGCCATCCGCGCCAGCTCTTCGAGCAGGTAGCCGCGGAACAGGTCGTAGTTCTCGACCATCGGGAAGTGCCCGATGCCCTCCATCACCGTGAAGCGGCAGCCGGGGATCGCGTCGGCCACTTCGCGCGTCATCGCCGGCGTCGCCGAATAGTCGTATTCGCCGGTCAGCAGCGAGACCTTGCAGCGGTTGGTGTCGATCCGCCCGATGTCCTCGCGCGCGTCCCAGTCCTCGCAGTAAAACCAGACGTCGCCCTTGTAGATGCCGGGGCCGGACTGGCTGTAGTACCACCAGTTCTCGCGGCAGCCTTCTTCGGGCGAGTCGGGGCCGTTGAGCCCGTAGGTGTAGCAGGCCGCGAGCTCGCCGCCGTGGATCGCCGGGTGGTGCAGGAAGTCGTTGTCGCGCCCCTCGGCGAAGGCGGTGCTTTCGAGGCCGACGATGCCGGTGATCTCGTCCTGGTGGTCGGCGGCGACCCTGAGGACGATCGCGCCGCCCATCGAACAGCCCATCACCACCGGGCGGTCGAGCCCCAGCGCGCGCCAGAAATCGCGGATCAGGCCGAGATAGACCTCCGTGGTCAGGCGGTATCTCTCCAGCCACCATCTGTCGGGCGGGTTCGAGCGCCCGTGGAAGGGCAGGTCGAAGGCGAGCACGCGAAACCGGCCGGTGACGTCCGCATCGTTGAGGACGTGGCGGAACTGCCGGCTGTCGGCGCCCGCCGTGTGCAGGCAGATCAGCGGCCGTCCCGCTCCCGCCTCCTCGTAGTAGATCCGGTAGCGGCGCCCGCCGCTTTCGAGGTTGAGATAACGGCCGACCACCGGCTCAAGATCGGCCATCGAGCGGCTCCATCGTCTTGAGAATGTTCATCATGCGGTGCAGCGCGCGCGCGTTCTGCATCGCGGCGAGGGAATCGCCGTCTATCCCGAAGTCCGGCACCCGCATCAGCATGGCGAAAAAATCGTGGTACAGCGGCTCCGGGTCGGGCCGGATGAACTTCGTCCAGACCCGCATCGGCGCGGATATGGTGAACCGTGCCGGACGGTCGAAGCGCGGGTTGTGGACGATATCGACGATCCGCCCCGCGCGCACCGAGAGCAGCCAGGCGTCGCCTTCGAAGGCGAGCTTGAAGTCGAGCGAGAACCAGTCGCCGATCACGGCCATCTCGGGGTCTGCGTTGACCCGCTGCCGGTAGCGCTCCATCCAGTCCGGTGTCGGTAACTCGGCCATCTCGCCTGCCTTGCGGTCGTCTGCTGATCGGCGTACGGGTCGAACGCCGATCGGCAGGCCAACCGTTCGATGTTCCGTATTCCTATAGGGTCAAACCTGGGCGCCGAACAACAGTGGACCGTCACCCGAACGGCCGCCTCGACGATTCCCCGTCCTGCAAGGCCGACAGCCGGTCAGGCTGACAAACCGGACGGGACGGTCGCGGCGCTTGCCTTTCGTCAGCACCCGAGCCGTTCTGCAAGGTCGACCATGTTTTCGACCGCGAGGTCCACGCCGGGCGCGGCCCGGGCGTCCTCGATCCGG
This sequence comes from Rhodospirillaceae bacterium, assembly GCA_028819475.1. Taxonomy (NCBI): domain Bacteria; kingdom Pseudomonadati; phylum Pseudomonadota; class Alphaproteobacteria; order Rhodospirillales; family Rhodospirillaceae; species Rhodospirillaceae bacterium. The sequence continues at coordinate 4,018 of JAPPLJ010000032.1, read as the reverse complement.
TCCTCGGCGTCCTCGGCCGGGCGGCGGATGAACGCGGTGCGCAGGCCGCAGGCCGCGGCGGCGCGCAGATCGTCGTTATGCGACGCGACCATCAGGCACTGCGCCGGTTCCAGCCCGAGCATGTCCACGGCGGTCAGGTAGGCCTCGGGCCGCGGCTTGTAGTAGCCGGTGACCTCGGCCGACAGAATGGCATCCCAGGGCAGGCCGCCGCGCCGCGCCATAGCGACCAGCAGCGCGACGTTGCCGCTCGATACCGCGGCCAGGATGTAGCGCGTGCGCAGCCGTGTCATACCCGGCACGGAATCGGGCCAGGGATCGAGCCGGTGCCAGGCCTTCGCGAGCCAGCCGAACTCCGCCGGGGTGAGCGTATCGGGCGCAACGCCGAACGTGTCCAGCGTCTCCCGCAGATTATCCCGGTTGAGATCGTCGGCGCGGATCGAGCGTTCGGCGCGCGCCGCCGCCTCTTCCGGGGAGCCCGCCATCTTGCTGCGTTCCTTGAAGGCGATCGCAAAGGCGTTCCAGTCGAGCGAAAGGCCCTTTTCGCCGCCGAGCAGCGCCCTGGCGTCGCGCGCGATGCCGCCCCGCCAGTCCACGACGGTGCCGAAAACGTCGTAGGTCAGCGCCGCGATCTTTCCAGGCTCCATCCTGCCCTCCTTGCCGCCACCGGCCTCGGGCGGTATTCCGGGCGCGTCTCCCGGACGGACAATCCTGCTCGCTGACGGGCCCGGCCGCCCCGTTGCGACCGGGTTTCATTGCGAACGCAAAGATACCCGGGGGAATTCAAAGGGCGCGGAGTGCCGCCAACCCTCTGAAAAACACTACGAAATATAATGGTCGGAGTGAGTGGATTCGAACCACCGGCCCCTGCCTCCCGAAGACAGTGCTCTACCAGGCTGAGCTACACTCCGGCCGAGCGCGCTATATAAGGGCCGGCCGGTGCGGGTGCAAGCCGCGCCGCCGGCCCGCCGGCCGGCTTTTCAGTAGGGCCGTTCCACGGCGAAAGCGACGAGGTCGCCCAGCGCCTCGCGGATCGGGCTGCGCGGGAACCCGTCCAGCGACCGCAGCGCGGAGTTGGCGTAGTGCCGGGCCCGTTGGACCGTTTCCGCGAGCGCACCGTGGCGGCGCATCAGGTCGATCGCCCGGTCGAGGTCGCCATCCTCGATCCGCTGCTCTTCCAGCGCCCGCCGCCAGAATTCCCTTTCCGCCGGCTGCCCCCGGCGGTAGGCCAGGATCACCGGCAGGGTGATCTTGCCTTCGCGGAAATCGTCGCCGATCGTTTTGCCCAGGGTTGCCTGTTGCGCCGAATAGTCCAGCACGTCGTCGATCAGCTGGAACGCCATGCCAATATGCGCGCCGAAGGCGGCGAGGCTGCGCTCCGTGCGCTCCGGCTGATCGGCAACGATGGCGCCGACCTGCGCGGCCGCTTCGAACAGCTTGGCCGTCTTGGCCGAGATGACGTCCAGATACTGCTCTTCCGTGGTCGAGAGGTCGTTGGTCGTGGCGAGCTGGTGCACCTCGCCCTCGGCGATGGCGGCCGACGCGGCGGACAGGGTCTCCAGCACTTTCAGCGAACCGTCGGCGACCATGATCTCGAAGGCCCGGGAGAACAGGAAATCGCCGACCAGGATGCAGGCCTTGTTGTCCCACACCGCGTTCGCCGTCGCCACGCCGCGGCGCAGGTCGCTTTCGTCGACGACATCGTCATGCAGCAACGTCGCGGTGTGGATGAATTCCACGCAGGCGGCGAGCTCGACATGGCGGTCGCCCTCATAGCCGCAGAGGCGGGCGCTTGAGAGCGTCAGGACGGGGCGCAGCCGCTTGCCGCCGGCGGCGATGATGTGGCCGGCCAGTTCGGGGATCAGCGCGACCGGGCTCTGCATCCGGTCGAGGACCACCCGATTCACCCGTTCGAGGTCGGCGCCGACGATCCTGAGGATACGATCCAGTCCGGGGGCGGAGGCCAGTCCGGAGCCGGTCGCTGCCGTGTTCTGCTGCGCCGTGTTCTGCTGCGCCGTGTTCTGCTGCAGGGTCGCGACTGGCGTCACAGCGTCTCCTCACCTGCCGGCGTTGGCCGGCCGCGGCATCGCGGCAACCGGGCGCGCGTCCGTCGAGCGTCCGGTATAACCTCTTGATATTCCTGTCGTATTGGCAAAAAATCGTAACCCGCTAGCCAAATATCAGACACCGCCGCGCAAAGGCCGGTCAAGCGGCAAACAAGCGCAGCGATGCTTGGTCCGGAAACAACGGCAGATGCGCCGGGCATGTCCGGGCCGGCCGGGAGAAAGCCATGCGCGAACTGGTCAGAACCACCGATCCGGTGCTCATTTCCTGGCTCGAGGCGGCCTTGAGGGCCGAAGGGATCGAACCGCTGGTGCTCGACCTGCATATGAGCGTTCTGGAAGGGAGCGTCGCCCTCCTGCCGCGCCGTGTCATGGTGGCCGCGGACGATTTCGCCGCCGCCCGGCGGATTCTCTCGGAAGCGGATAACGCATTCGATGACGATTGAAACCACCGACGGCGCGCTGCTCGGCGGCCGCATCCGGTTCCGGCAGCCGGCGGCCGGCTACCGCAGCGCCATCGACCCGGTGTTCCTGGCCGCCGCCGTGCCGGCCGGGGCCGGCGACCGGGTGTTCGAACTCGGCCTGGGCGCCGGGGCGGCGGCGCTGTGCCTGCTGGCGCGCGTTCCGGACTGCATGGTGGCCGGCGTCGAGCCCGATCCCGTCCTGCGGCGGCTCGCGCTGGAAAACGCGGCGGCGAACGGCCTCGACGGCCGGCTGACCGCCGTTGCGGACACGGCGGCGCTCGACGCCGCCGGGCGGCCGTTCGATCATGTGATGTCAAACCCACCCTTCTGGGCCGAAGGGTCGGGCAACCGGTCGCCTGACGCCCGCAAGGCGCGGGCCAACCACGAAGGCGACATGTCCATCGCCGGATGGGTGGACGAACTCTGCCGTCTCTGCCGTCCGGGGGGCCGGCCGAAAGCGACGGCGACGACGGTCTATGCCGCGGCGCGGCTCGACGATCTGCTGGCCGCGCTGGCGGCGCGGTGCGGCGGGCCGGAGATTTTGCCGCTGTGGCCCAAGGCCGGCAGGGACGCCAGGCGGGTTCTGGTCCGCGCGCGCCTCGGCGGAAAGGGCCCGGCGCGTCTGCTGCCCGGCCTGACGTTGCACGAGGCGGACGGCCGTTTTACCCCGGCGGCCGAGGCCGTACTGCGCGGCGGCGCCCCGATCGACTTCTGAGCCCTGAAATCCGCGCCGCGACTCCGCCTTTGCTCCGCCTTTCATCTCCGGGGATTCCCCAGCGAAAGGGTGTGCCGGACGGGCCGGACGCCGGAAAGCGGCTGGATTTTGAATAAATGTTCAAAATCAATTACTCTAAGTCTTTGAAATTGCTTGGTTTTTAGAGTTAGACAGACCGGTCTTTCTTACGTGTTTTTTTGCACCCGGCAGCCCTAACCCTTTGGAATCGTTGGAAAGACGCCTTTCGGGAATGCGCAAAATCAATCTCGATAGGAAATTTTCCAGCATCCCGGCCGAGCGGGAGCGCCGGTCGACACCGGGGGCGGCACCGCCGGGCAGGATCGAGGACCAAAATCGGGGTAGCATGGCCCGGCAGAATTGGAGGGTCGAACCGGACGGGGTCCGGCCGTCAAGCCCCGTGGTGCAGTGGATGGCGCACAGGGTGGCGCATTGGATGGCAGATCGGATAGCCGATCGGCGGCGGGCCGGAAAGCGGGCAGGTTCCCGCCTGTTTCTTCGTTCGCTTCTTTTTTGAGAGGGCGTCGGCCGACCGCAGCGGGCGCACTTCGGGCGTTGACGGGGCCGATATAGGGCGCGGGATCGCCCGTGTCAAGGAAAATTATCGAAAAAAAGGAAATATTTTTGGAAAACCTGGCCGACTCACGGCATTTCGCAGGGGAATCCCGGGGGATACCTCTACGAAGAGGGCCAGGCCGCCGCAAATTTGTCCTTCCCCCTCTTCAGAGGGGGAAGTGGCCGAGCGCAGCGAGGTCGATGGG
>JAPPLJ010000031.1 GCA_028819475.1 Rhodospirillaceae bacterium | reverse complement strand
CCCATCGACCTCGCTGCGCTCGGCCACTTCCCCCTCTGAAGAGGGGGAAGGACAGATTTGCGGCGGCCTGGCCCTTTTCGTAGAGGTATCCCCCGGGCTTCCTCTGCGAAAAGCCGCACGGCGGGCTCCGCCGGGCCGACCTCTCAAAATTATTTCCTTTTTTCAGATATATTTCCTTGACATGGTGGCTTCCGCACCCTATATCGGCTCCGTCAACGCCCGAAGTGCGCCTGCCGCGGCCAGCCGACGCCCTCTCAAAAAAGAAGCGAACGAAGAAACAGGCGGGAACCTGCCCGCTTTCCGGCCCGCCGCCGCCGATCGGCCATCCGATCCGCCATCCAATGCGCTACCCTGTGCGCCGCCCCATGCGGCAATGGGCCTGACAGCCGGATCCAGTCCGGTTCGACCCTCCGATTCCGCCGGGCCATGCTGCCCGGCGGTGCCGCCCCCGGTGTCGACCGGCGCTCCCGCCCGGCCGGGAGTCTGGAAAAATTCCTATCTGGATCGTTTTTGCGCACTTCCGAAGGGCGTCTTTTCAACGATTCCAAAGGGTTAGGGCTGCCGGGTGCAAAAAAACATATTATTTAGAACGGTCTGTTTAACTCCAAAAACAAAGCGATTTCAAAGACTTAGGGAAACTGATATTGAACGGTTATTCAAAATCCGGCCGCTTTCCGGCGTCTGCCCGGTCCGGCCCGCCCCCTTGCAGAGGAATTCCCGGGGATCAGAGGCGGATTCGCGGCGCGGAAATCAAGGCCCGGAATTCGACCGGGCCGCCGCTATTCCAGCCAGCGCAGGCAGCCGGTCTCGGCAAGGATCGCGTCCAGGCCCGGCGCGCCCTTCGCCGCGGCGTGTTTCTGGCGAAGCGCGATCAGCGAACGGGCGTGGTATTTCTGCGGTCCCTGGACATAGGCGCCGCCGGGCAGATCGACGCTGAAACTGTCCTCTCCGGCCTCCAGCGCATCGGAATTGGCCCGCGACCAGGGCAGGAAGAAGGCGCCGGCGTTCGCGAGCAGCGGCGTCAGGGTTTCGCTGAGGCTGTCCCAGCTCTCGAACGGCCCGTCGTTGCGCGGCTCCAGCATCCGGAAGGACCAGGCCAGCATGTTCGGCGCGCGCACCCGGAGCGCGGAGGCCGAGGTCGGGTCTTGCGACATCGTGTAGACCTGCGGCGCGAGGCCGAAATCGGCGAAGGCGGGCCGGCCGCCGAACAGGTATTTCCGCGCCGCCAGATGCGGTTCGAGAATGGCGAGCAGATCGTCGAAATAGCGGGCGATGAGCGGCGCCGTCTGCGGGCTGGACCCGGTGAAATGGAGCCGCCCGACCATGCGTTCGTAGATCTTTTCCGCCGCCGCCCCGACCGCTTCCGGCGCGCCGTCGGGATCGAAGGCGCGGGCCAGCCCGAGCGCCGCGCCGCGCCGGTCGACCTCCGCGTGCCAGCGGTTGTGGAACATCAGCTTGTTGCCCCATTCGTCGCCATACTCCTCGATCAGGGCCGAGAGGAAGCGCAGCGCCGGGTCTTCGGGATGGATCGACGGTTCGGGATTTTCGGCTTCCAGCGTTTCGATAAGCGGTGTCGAATCCTGGAGCGCCCGGTCGTCCGGCGTAATGACCAGCGGGATCAGCGGCAGCCGCGCCCGGGCCTTGAACTCGTCGCTGCGCCACGCCCGCTGCAGCCAGAGATGCGGCAGCGCCTTGTAGCGGAACCAGGCCCGCACCTTGACCGAATAGGGCGACATCTCGCTGCCGAAAATCCTGTAGGGGGCTGTCATGCCGGTCCTTTCGTCTTGGGGATCGAATCGTTGACGATGCAGTACCGGATTTCCCTCCAACATTTCGAGGAAGCCGGCAATAGTTGCGACGGTCGTTTGTTCGTCACTGCCTCGGCACCAAATTGTGCCGCCCCGGACTTGATCCGGGGCCCAGGAGCGTGAAGCAAGGCCGTGCCGGGTGACTCTGGACCCCGGATTTCCGCTCCGCTCCATCCGGGGTGGCAAAGTCGGTAACCCGGCTCAACCCCCATCGTCTATCGTGTGCAGTTCGCGGCGCAGGATCTTGCCGGTCGGGTTGGTCGGCAGGTCGGCGACAAACTGGATTTTGCGCGGCACCTTGTAGGGCGCGAGCGTCTTGCGGCAATGGGCGAAGATGTCGTCGGCGTCCGGGTCGCTGCCCGGCCGCGGCACGACATAGGCCTTGGCGAGCTCGCCCTTCTGCGCGTCGGGCACGCCACCGACCGCGACCATCGAGACGTCGGGATGGGCGGCCAGCACCCGCTCCAGCTCGGCCGGATAGACGTTGAAGCCGGCGGTGTTGATCATGTCCTTCTTGCGGTCGACGACCCAGAGGAAGCCGTCCTCGTCGCGGGTGCAGACGTCGCCGGTGCGGAACCAGCCGTCATCGGCCATGGCCTCCCGGGTTGCGGCCTCGTTGCCGTAATAGCCCATCATGACGATCGGGCCGCGGATCAGCAGTTCGCCCGGCTCGCCCGCGGGCATGGTCTGCGACGGATCTTCCAGGCCGCCGATCCGCGCCTCGATATAGGGCAGCGCCACGCCGATGGAGCCGAGCCGGCGCTCGCAGAGCGAAGCCTGGGTCGTGCCGAGCCCGGCCAGTTCGGTCATGCCCCAGAGTTCGAGCAGCGTCGCGCCGAACTTCTCCTCGACCTCGGCGGCCGTGGCGGCCGGAAAGGTCTGCCCGCCGCAGGTCAGCCGCTCCAGGCTCGAATAGTCGTAGTTGTCGATGGCCGGGTCGGCCAGCATGTACATGAAGCCCGTCGGCACCGCCTCCAGCATGGTCGCGCGGTATTGCTCGACCGAGCGCAGCATGTCCTCTGACACGAACCTTTCGAGCAGGACGAGCGTCGAGCCATAGAACAGCGAGCCGTTCATCACCGCCTTGCCGTAGACGTGGGAGCAGGGCAGCGCGGTGACGACGATATCGTCCGGTGTCCGCCCGTGCATGAGCTTCATCCCCGCCGTGCCGACGGCGATGGCGCGGTTGGACATCATCGCGCCCTTGGGATGGCCGGTGGTGCCCGAGGTGTAGCCGATCGCGGCCAGGTCATCGAGGCCGCGGGGCCGGACCTCGAAGTCTTCCGGCGCACCGGCGAGGAAGTCCTCGAAGCGGGTCGCATCCGCCGGCCCGTCGTCGTCGAACAGGACGACCCGCTCGACATCGGACCCGGCCAGCGCATCCATCAGCCCGTCGCCCTTGCCGGCGCCGACCATCAGCAGCCTGGCGCCGCAATTGCCGGCGATGTAGCCGATCTCCCCGGCGGTCAGCATGGCGGTGACCGGGTTGAGCACCGCGCCGGCCTTGGCCGTGCCGTAATAGGCCGCGACCCAGTCGTAGGAGTTCTGCCCGCACAGGGTCACCCGGTCGCCCGGCGCGATGCCGTGCGCGACCAGGGCGTTGGCGACCCGGCTGGCGCGCCGGTCGAGCGCGTCGTAGCTGTAGGGCACATCGCGGAATATCACCGCCGGCTTGCCGCCGAACGCCGCCGCGGCCTTCCCGATGGCTTCGCCGAGTGTCATCAGCATGGCTGTTTCTCCCTGAGTTCCGCTCCGGGTCCTTACCCGGCCGGTAGCAACCCGTCATCGGCCGTCATATCGACCGGAGCCCCGGATTTTATCCGGGGCGGAGCGGAGATATCTTTCACGCGAGGCGCAATGTCCATTGCGCTGTGCCGGAAAGATTTCTCCGCTTCGCGGGCTATCGCCCGCTTCGGTCGAAATGACGGCGGGGAATCGACCGCGCGACGAATTTCGGGCCGGATCGCCAACCTACGCCCCGAACCCGTCGACGAAAAAGTCGATGGCGAGCGGCTTGTCCGGATGGTTGCGGTATTTGTCCAGGTCGGTAATGCCTTCCGACGCCAGCACCTCCTCGTCGAGGAACAGGTTGCCGGTGCAGGTCCTGGCATCGCGGGTCAGGACGATGTGGGCGCAGTCAGCCAGGATTTCCGGCGTGCGCGCGGTTTCCCAGTCCATGCCGGGCACCAGCTTCAGCGCCGCGGTCGAAATGAAGGTCCGCGGCCACAGGCCGTTCACGGCAATGCCGTAGCGCGCGAACTCCGCGGCATGGCCGATCACGCACATGGACATGCCCATTTTCGAGATCGTATAGGCCGTCGAATCCCGGAACCACCGCGGATTCATGTCGAGCGGCGGGCTGAGCGTCAGGATATGCGGGTTGGCCGCCTCCCTGAGATACGGCAGCGCCGCCTGGGTCGCCGCAAAGGTGCCGCGGGTGTTGATGCCCATGATCAGGTCGTAGCGCTTCATCGGCGTCGACGGCGTGTCGGTCAGGCTGAGCGCGCTGGCGTTGTTGACCAGGATGTCGATGCCGCCGAAGGCCTCCGCCGCGGCTTCCATGGCGTCGCGGAGGCCGCCGTCGTCGCGCACGTCGACCGGCAGGGCGAGTGCCTTGCCGCCGGCCCGCTGCATGTCCTCGGCGGCGGTGTAAATGGTGCCGGGCAGTTTCGAGTGCGGCTCCGTCGTCTTGGCCGCGATGACGATGTTGGCGCCGTCCTCCGCCGCCCGGAGGCCGATGGCGTGGCCGATGCCGCGCGTCGCGCCGGTGATGAACAGGGTCTTTCCTTGCAAGCCGGTCATGCGGCGCTCCTGATTGCGAATGGTACGAAACCGGGCCGCCGGACCGGTCCGGCCCGCGCTTTCGGGCGCAGTCGGCATAAGGCATAGGGCGAGGCAGCACCCGGATACAGGGCGAAGTTGACACGGGCCGCCCGGTTCCCGGCGGTTTCGGGCGGTCCCGCAGCGCGGGCGAGCGCCTACTCGTCCAGCGTCCGTTCGAACAGGTCCCAGACCCGCTCCGGCGCCTCGACATGGCAGTTGTGGCCGAGGCCGGGCAACAGCGCCGCCTGCGGATCCAGCGCCTGCATTTCGGCCAGGGACACCATTGGATCGGCCTCCCCCGCAGCGAGCCGGACCGGCGCGCTGGCTGCGCGGTGGAAATCGGCGACCGCCGGCCCGACGGCAGCGTAGATGCCCTGGTCGGCGGCAAGACGGAAGCCCCCGTCCGCTTCGGCAACGCCGGCCCGGGCCTCGGGCGAATCGGGGTCGGCCAGGCCGGCGAGGCCCGAGACCCGGAGATAGCGTTCGGCCGCCTCGTTGTAGCTGCCGAAGAGTTTCGCGGGCGCCGCCGCCAGCATGTGCATCCGGGCGACCTCGTCCGCCGTCCAGCCGATCTTGACGCCGAAGGCGAAGACCCGACGCACCCGGACCCCGAACCAGCCGGTCGCCAGCGCCATCGCCACGACGCCGCCCATCGAATGGCCGAGCAGGACAACGTCTTCGTCCTGCCCGCCGAGCGCGTTCGCCACGTCGGCGGCGAATCCGGCATAGCCGTAGGGCGGCGCGTGGGCCGAGCGGCCGTGGCCGCGCAGGTCGGCCGCCACCCAGCGCCCCGGCCAGCGGCGCTCGACGATCGGCAGCATCCGGCGCCACACCGCCGCATTGCCGCCGATGCCGTGCAGCAGGACCAGCAGGGGGCCGCCGCTGCCGCCGGATTCGGTGTGGATTTGGATGGTGCTCATGGGATTGTCGCAGCAGACGGGTCATTCAGGTCGGCCCGGCCGAGGCAGCGTGCGAATACGGAAACCAGGCACGTCATTGGCGAAAGGCGAAGCGTGGCGGAGGGAGGGGGAATCGAACCCCCGACACCCTATCGGGTGTACGGATTAGCAATCCGCTGCATTACCGCTCTGCCATCCCTCCGGTACCTTCTTGCGCCGGGCCGCCGGGCCGCCGGGCCGGAACCGCGGCCGGGCTGCCGGCCCGATGCGCGCCGCCCGATTCGCGTTGGCCGCGGCGGCGCCTTCTAGAATGTGGCGATTCGGCCTGTCAATGCGAGGCGCGCTTTGCCTCTGCCGCGGGCGCTCGCTGGCGCCCCGGCCCGGGCATCGCCCGGCCGCCTATTGCGGCGGCGGCGGTATCTGAATGCCGCTCTGGACCGCGGGGCGGCTGCCCACCGCATCGAACCAGCGTTTGACATTCGGGTAATCCGCCAGGTTGATCTCCTGCCACTCGTGCCGGAGCACCCAGGGCCAGGTCGCGATGTCGGCGATCGAGTAACCGTCGCCCGCCAGATGGTCCCGGCCGTCGAGCCGCCGGTCGAGCACGCCGTAGAGCCGGCGCGCCTCGGTGCCGTAGCGCTCGATGCCGTAGGGCACCTTCTCCTTCGCCGCGCGCAGGAAATGATGGACCTGGCCGAAGATCGGGCCGATGCCGCCCATCTGGAACATCAGCCACTGGATGACCTCCATGCGCGCAACTGGCTCCGCGGGCAGGAACCGCCCGAATTTCTCCGCCAGATAGATCAGGATCGCGCCGGATTCGAAGACCGTGATCGGCGCGCCGCCGGGCCCGTCCGAATCGACTATGGCCGGGATCTTGCCGTTCGGGTTGATGGCGAGATATTCCGGCGTGAACTGGTCGCCCTTGCCGATATGGATCGGGTGGAGGGTGTAGTCCGCGCCCAGCTCCTCCAGCATGATCGAGGCCTTGCGGCCGTTCGAGGTGGACCAGGTGTACAAGTCGATCATGGCGGGGTTCCATCGTGGCTGGGGGGATGCCGCGCTATCGATAGCGCGGGGCCGCCCCGAAACCAAACGGAATTAAACCAAACGGAATTAGATCAACCGGATTGCCGGCGCAGTGCCCGTGCCGCTATCGTCGCTCGGCCATCGGCGACCGGCGGAAATCCGCCGGCAACAGAAATGCGGGCCCCATGCCATGTCCGAAACTCACTGCGCTTTCACCTTCGACAACGTCGGCGCGTTCGTCGGCAAGGAAATCGGGGTCACGGCCTGGCATCCGGTGACCCAGGACCAGATCGACCTGTTCGCCGACGTGACGCGCGATCATGACTGGATGCATGTCGATCCCGAGCGGGCCCGGCGCGAACTGCCTTACGGCGGCACGATCGCCTTCGGCTTCTACACCCTTTCGCTGCTCACCGCATTTTCCCACGAGGTCGGCCTGTGGCCGGAAGGCACGGACTACGGACTGAACTACGGGCTGAACAGGGTGCGCTGGATGGCGCCGGTGCCGATCGGCGGCCGGATCCGCGGGCGCTTCCTGCTGGAATCGTTCGATCCCCACCCGAGCGGCGGCTTCCTCAGCACGACCCGTGCGACGGTCGAGATCGAAGGGCAGGACAAACCGGCGATGGTCGCCGAATGGCTCGGCCTTTTCATGCGCAACGGCGCAGGAGGAATCTAGCGATCCCGGCCGGATGGCGCAGGTTCAGCAGCTAACGGGCGCTCGCCCGCTGTCCGGCCGGAATGATCGGGCCGAATATCAGCTCAATTTTGATATCCAAAAATTTATTTTTTGATACTAGATTATGGAATGTCGGATACGGACCTGGATATCAAACAGTTGCGCGCATTCATCAGCGTGGCCACGGAACAAAGCTTTACCGGGGCGGCAAAGGCGCTGAACTGCACGCAGGGAACGATTTCGTCGCGAATTCGCGCGCTCGAGAATCAACTCGGCGTGCGCTTGTTCGACCGCGCCCGCTTCAACATCAGGATGACGCCAGCAGGAAGCGATTTGTTTGGCGGCGCTCAAGCGCTGCTGGAAAGGCACGATCAGCTCTTCGGCCACGCACATTCGAAAAATGTGAGCGGCACCGTCAGCATGGGCATTGCCGAAGGATTCGGCTCGCCGCTGCTAACGCGTCTGCTCAGGCGAATCCGGCACAACTACACCGCGCTCAGCATCACCGTCTCCTGCGGCATGAGCTGGAATCTGCGGCGGATGGTCGATGAAGGCAGCCTGGATCTTGCTCTGGTCGCATTGATCGATGAGGTGCCCGGCGCCACGACTCTGAGCCGCCCGCGCCTTCAGTGGGTCGGTTCCAGCGATTTCGAATTCGATGGGAGATCTCCCCTTCCGATCGCCAGCTATGCGGAGGAGTGTCCGTTCCGCAATTCGATTATCGCCGAACTGGAAGAAGCAGGCGTGACCTTCAACGAAATCCTGCGCGGGGTGAGCGAGCAGGTAATCGTCAGTGCGGTCAGGGCCGGTTGGGCTCTCACTGTCATGCCGGAAAACCTGGTGCCCGGGGATTTGAAGGTTTTCGTCCGTCCGTCGCTGCTGCCTTCTCTCGGACGCGCCAGGGTCCAGCTGCTGGAGACGCCCGGCCCCGAGGCAGAAGGCGTGCGGGTAATCGCGCGCGAGATCGCCAACGCCTATCGCGGCCGCTAGCAGGCAGCGGCCTTACGATCCTCCGATTGCGGCGGCGCACCGCCTTGCGCGCGCCATATCGGCCCCCTACACCGGCGCCATGAGCATCTGGGGCAAGATCCTGGGCGGGGCCGCCGGCCTTGCGATCGGCGGGCCGATCGGCGCGATTATCGGCGTCGGCGCCGGCCATGTCGCCGACCGGACGATCCAGACCCTGTCGGGCCGGGCGCCCGGCGGCCGCATGGCGCGCCAGATCGCCTTCACCACCGCCGTCATCGTACTCGGTGCGAAGATGGCCAAGGCCGACGGCGTCGTGACCCGCGACGAGATCGCGGCCTTCCGGGAAGTGTTCCAGGTGCCGCCCGGCGAGGTCAAGCAGGTCGCCCGCCTGTTCGATATCGCCAAGCAGGACGCCGCCGGATTCGAGCCCTACGCCCGCCAGCTCCGCGACATGTTCGCCGACGAGCCGGCGATCCTGGAGGCGCTGCTGGACGCCCTGTTCCACATCGCCAAGGCCGACGGCCAATACCATCCCGGCGAGAAGGCGTGGCTTGAAGAAGTCGCCGCCCTGTTCGGCTTTTCGGAGCCCGATTTCCGGCGCATCGAGGCCAAACATACGGTGCGTCCGCAAGACGACCCCTACACCATTCTCGGAATCGAGCCGGACGCAAGCAACGACGAGGCCCGGGCCGCCTGGCGCGCCCAGATCCGCGAGCATCATCCGGACAAGCTGATCGCCGAGGGCTTGCCCCAGGAATTCGTCGACGCCGCCAACGACCATATCGCCAAGATCAATGCCGCCTGGGACGCGATCAGGAAGGAACGGGGGCTGACGTGACGGGGCGGCACCTTGACATTCGTGCCACTTGCGTTCAAATATTTGGCAAATGGCACAAAGCAGACCGATGATGCAGCTTGCCGAACCGGCGCCGCCGCTGGCGCGCCATTTCGAGATCGCCGAAGGCTTTAACTGGGCGGTTCTGCAGGATCTGCTGGATCGCGGCCTGATCGCGGTAGACGAGGCGGAAGCGCTGATCGCCCCGCGGAGAACCCTGATGCGCCGCAAGCGATCCGGCAGATTCACGTCCGGGGAGTCGGATCGGCTGGCGCGGGTACTGAATATACTGCGGCTGGCCGAACGAACCTTCGGCGAATCGGCAAAGGCGCATCGGTGGCTGCGCGCCCCGAACGGTGCTACCGGCGGCCATCGCCCCCTCGACCTGTGCTCGACCGGCGAAGGCGGGCGGCTGGTCGAGACCGTTCTCGGCCGGCTGGCGCACGGCGTCTACGCATGACCGCCCGGCAGTGATTGTCCGGCAGTGATTGTCTGGCGTTTGTGCCGGGCCGAACATGCGGCGCTGGACGGCGAGGGCGCGTTTCTCTTCGGCGGCCGCTGGAACTCGCCGGGGACGCGGCTGGTTTACACATCCCGCCATCTCTCGCTGGCCATTCTCGAAATCTTCGTCCATACCGGACCGGTCAACCTGCCTGACGGATTGGTCAAACTGGAAATCTCGATCCCCGAAGACATCCGCCGGGAAGCCCGCGCAGCATCGGACCTTCCGGCGCGCTGGGGTCAAGACACGACCCGCAACACGCAATCCGTGGGTGATCGCTGGGTCGCCGTTGCCCGGTCGGCAGCGTTGCAGTTGCCGTCGGCCATCGTGCCGGAAGAAGAGAATGTCCTGATCAACCCCCGCCACGCCGACGCCGGCCGGATCGCCGTCCTTTCGCAATCGCCGCTTCGTCTCGACCCGCGGTTGAATCACGGCGAATCCTGACCCATGGCGCCACCCCCGCTGCTTTCCTTGCGCGACGCCGCGATCGGATTCGGCGGTCCGCCGCTGTTCGCGGGGCTGACCCTGCACATCGCAAAGGGCGATATCGCCTGTCTGGTCGGCCGCAATGGCTGCGGAAAATCGACCCTGATGAAGCTGATCGCCGGCGAACTGGAGCTCGACGCCGGCGAACGCTATGCCGAGCCGGGCCTCACCGTCGCCTATCTGGCCCAGGAGCCCGCCATGAAAGCGGGCACGCGCGTGTTCGACTGGGTGTCGGCCGATATCGCGCTGGGCCGGCCGCAGGCGACGCACCCGCGCCACGCCGTGGAGGCCGCGCTCTCCCTGTTCGAACTGGACGGCGGGCGCGACGTCGCCAGTCTTTCGGGAGGCGAGCAGCGCCGCGCCGCGCTCGCCCAGGTCTTCGTCGATCCGCCTGATCTGCTGTTGCTCGACGAACCGACCAACCATCTGGATATCGCCACCATACGGTGGCTCGAAGGCGCCATGCAGAGCTTTCGCGGCGCCGCACTGGTCGTGAGCCACGACCGTACTTTCCTCGCCAACGTCACCAACAGCATCCTGTGGCTCGAAAATGGCCGGCTGCGCCAGACCGGCCAGGGTTTCGGCGCGTTCGACGACTGGTGCGAGCAGGTGCTGGACGAAGAGGCACGCGAAGCCAAGCGCCTCGACAGCCGGCTGAGGGATGAAGCGCGCTGGCTGCTGCGCGGCGTGACGGCGCGCCGGCGGCGCAACCAGGGCCGCCTGCGCAAGCTGGAGGAGATGCGCACCGCCCGCGCCGCCCTGCTTGCCGATACCGGCCGCATCCGGGCGAAGATCGACGACGGCGAGGTCCGCAGCAAGCTGGTCATCGAGGCGCGCGACATCGCCAAGCGGTTCGGCCCAGGTGGCGCGGGCGCGGGCGGAAACAAAGCGGCAAGAGGCGGGGGAGCGCCCGCCCGCACCATCGTGGAGAGTTTTACGACGCGCATCCTGCGCGGCGACCGCATCGGCATCATCGGCCCGAACGGGGCGGGCAAGACGACATTGCTCAAGATGCTGATCGGCGAACTGAAACCCGACAGCGGCCATGTCCGGGTCGGCAAGGCGCTGACCCTGGCCTATTTCGACCAGCAGCGCAGCCTGCTCGACCCGAAAGCCACGCTCAAGAGCACGCTGTGCGAATCGGGCGGCGATCTTGTCCGCGTCGGCGGCTCGATGCGCCATGTCCGCGGCTATCTGAAGGACTGGCTGTTCGATCCGCGCGAGGCCGAGGCGCGGGTGGCGACGCTCTCCGGCGGCCAGGGCAACCGGCTGGTGCTCGCCAAGGTGCTGGCGATGCCCAGCGACCTGCTGATCCTCGACGAGCCGACCAACGATCTGGACATGGACACGCTCGATCTGCTGCAGGGTCTGCTCGCCGACTATGCCGGCACACTGATCGTGGTGAGCCACGACCGGGATTTCCTCGACAAGACCGTCTCCAGCACCATCGTCCTGGAGGGCGACGGCCGGGTGAAGGAATATGCCGGCGGCTACGCCGACTATCTGATCCAGCGCAGGGACGGGCCGGCAGGGGCGGCTGTCAGGACGGCGAGAAAGGGCAACAACCGGGCGGCTCCCGAAGCGCCGGCAAAAACCCGCCCGGTAACGCGGCTCAGCTACAAGGACCGGCGCGCGCTCGACCTGCTGCCGGACGAAATCGCGACGCTGGAGGCCGAGATCGCCGCGCTGGAGAGGGAACTCTCGGACCGGGGCCTGTACGGCGCCGATCCAGACCGCTTCGCGCACGCGGCGGTCCGTCTCAAAGTTGCACGGGCCGAGCTGTCGACTGCCGAGGAGCGTTGGCTGGCCCTGGAGACACGGCGCGAGGAAATCGAGGCGGCGCGGCAGACGGGCAATCCGAAGGGGCCTGCAGGGGCGACGGCAGCGTGAGGCCGGTCCGATGCGGTTGAGCCATGCCGCTCTCCTGTTCGGCGTGATGGTGCTCTGGGGCCTGAATTTCGTTGCCGCGAAATTCGGCTTCCGGGACTTCGAACCGATATTCCTGCTCAGCCTCCGCTTCCTGATCATGGGGCTGGTGCTGGTCCCTTTCGTCGAGATGCCGCGGGCGAAGATGGGCCATGTGGTCGGCCTGTCCTTCACCATGGGCTCGCTGCATTTCGGCCTGATGTTCACCGGGGTCGCGGGCGTAGACGCCGCCGTCGCGGCCATCGCTATCCAACTCCAGGTGCCGTTTGCCTCGATCCTCGCGGCGATCCTGTTCAAGGACTATCTCGGCTGGCGGCGCATGCTCGGCATGGTCGGCGCCTTCGCCGGCATTGTGCTGATCGCCGGCGAACCGCGCATGGAATCGAACCTGTTCCATCTCGGCCTGGTCGTCACCGCCTCGCTGGTCTTCGCGACCTCGAATATCCAGGTGAAGGCGATGGGCGATGCGCCGCCGCTCGGCGTCCTCGGCTGGAGCAGCCTGTTC
This sequence comes from Rhodospirillaceae bacterium, assembly GCA_028819475.1. NCBI lineage: Bacteria > Pseudomonadati > Pseudomonadota > Alphaproteobacteria > Rhodospirillales > Rhodospirillaceae > Rhodospirillaceae bacterium. The sequence goes on along the minus strand of JAPPLJ010000031.1, from coordinate 34,298 downwards.
GCCGCGCCGCAACTGTTCGCGATCTCGCTGATCTTCGAGGACAATCACTGGCGCGACTTCCAGGCGGCCGGCGCTTACGGCTGGGGCGCGGTGGCTTATATGACCGTCTGCGTCGGCCTGATCGGCTACGGCATCTGGTATTCGTTCCTCCGGCGCTACACGGTGAACCAGGTCATGCCTTTCACCCTCGTCGTGCCGGTGTTCGGCGTTCTGGGCGGTGTCTGGATCCTGGGCGAGCAGATGACCTGGCAGATGATCCTCGGTTCGGTGCTGACGGTCGCCGGTGTGGCGGTTATCGTATTGCGCCGCCCGGCCACGGCCGAAGCCCCGCTCAAGTCCTGACGCGCCCGGAATGGCGACATGCGAATCGTCGAGCGACCGTCCCCGAACCATAACGAGCGGCCCGGCGGCCGGCGGCCGGACATGCTGGTGCTGCACTATACCGGGATGCGGACCGCCGCCGAGGCGCTGGACCGGCTGTGCGATCCGGCCGCGCAGGTCAGCGCCCACTACACGGTCGACGAGGACGGCACCGTCTACGCCCATGTGCCCGAGGACCGGCGGGCGTGGCACGCCGGAGTCGCCTGCTGGCAGGGCGAGACGGACGTGAACGGGGCTTCCATCGGCATCGAGATCGTCAACCCCGGTCACGAGTTCGGCTACCGGCCCTTTCCCGCATTGCAGATGCAGGCGGTGCTGGCCCTGTCGAAGGCGATCGTGGAGCGCTACCGCATCCGCCCGTTGCGCGTCGTCGGCCACAGCGACGTCGCACCGGAACGCAAAACCGATCCCGGCGAACTGTTCGACTGGCCGATGCTGGCGGCAGCCGGAGTCGGTTTCTGGCCCGATGCCGAGGCCGTCCGGGCAAGGCTCGAAGCGCAGCCGGAAGCCGAACCGGACACGATCGGCCGGAACCTTGAGCGCATCGGGTATCGCTGGCCGGAAGAGCCCGGCAGTGCAGGGGCGGCGGACGCGCGTGGGCAGGCGGCGGTCCTTGCGGCCTTCCAGCGCCATTTCCGGCCGGGTGCGATTACCGGCGCCGTCGATCGCGAAACGGCGGCGCTCGCCGCGGCGGTCGCGGCAGCGGGATAGAGCCGGAGCCGGGGTATCTGCGCTGTGGCTTGACCCTGACCGGCCGGACGCCAATCTAGACCGGGCCAGACGGCCGGATGGCCGCGCCCGGCCAACGGGGAAACCCGGCCGGGTGAGGAAAGTCCGGGCTCCACGGAAACACGGTGCCGGGTAACGCCCGGCGGGGGCGACCCCCGAGACAGCGCCACAGAAAGCAAACCGCCCGGCATCGGGCCGGGCAAGGGTGAAAGGGTGCGGTAAGAGCGCACCGCGCGGCCGGTAACGGGCGCGGCACGGCAAGCCTCACCGGGAGCAAGACCGAATAGGGACGGCGCGGACAGCCTCCGTTTACGGCAGGCGCGTCCAGGCGGGTTTCCGCGCCGCCGTCCGGGTGGGTCGCGCGAGGCAGCCGGCGACGGCTGTCCCAGATGAATGGCCATCTCCCCGGCCTCCGGGGGACAGAACCCGGCTTACAGGCCGTCTGGCGCCGGCCCCCGGAAGGAACCCCCGGACGGAAAGAGTCGGAGCGGCGCATTTCGGATCACGCGCCGCCATCGGCACATAGCGGCGCCACCGATATCCCTCGGGGCAGGTCAAACGCTTGATTTGCCAAGAAATTCTAATCCAAACGACGTTGACTTCCATGAAATCCCATGATATCCCATAATCGGCCATGGAAGATCGGCGCAGTGTGACCAGACAGTGCGACTGGGCCGACGGCATGGAAACGATAATCCGGGCAAGCCGCGAATCCGGCGGCGCTGCCCTCGCGGGGACGGGTTTCGTATGGCGTCGTTTATCGGCACATTTACGAACAGGATCGACCGGAAAGGGCGGGTTTCCGTGCCGGCGCGGTTCCGTGCCGCCCTTGCGGCGCCGCCCGCCGCGGGCGCCTTCAACGGCGTCGTCGTGGCGCCGAACGGCGGACTCGGCGCGATCGACGCCTGCGACCGCCAGCGCATCGAGGACACCATCGACCGGCTCGACGCCCGCGACGGTCTGACGGCGGAAGAGCAGGAGGCGATCGAACTCGTCCTTTCGGACTCCGAAGAGCTGCCTTTCGACGGCGAGGGCCGGATCATCCTGCCCGAGAGCCTGATCGCGCTGGCCGGAATCGGCGACAAGGCGGTTTTCGTCGGTATCGGAAGGGTCTTCCAGATCTGGTCGCCGGAGCGGCGGGAAGCCTGGCGGTCCGAAGCATCCGAAGGGCCGCTCGGCCAGATCGGTCTGAAGGATCTGTGGTCGCTCGGAGCCGGAGGCGCCGCATGACCGCCGCCCACATCCCGGTCCTGTTGAACGAGGTGATCCGGACGCTCGCGCCCCGGTCGGGCGGCGCCTATGTCGACGGCACTTTCGGCGCCGGCGGCTACACGGAAGCGATACTCGGCGCCGCAGACTGCCGCGTGGCCGCAATCGACTGCGATCCGGACGCCATCGAACGCGGCCGCGCACTTCGCGACAGGTATCGCGGCCGGCTTACCCTGATCGAAGGCCGCTTCGGCGACATGGAACGCCTGGTCCGCGCGGTCACCGACGGGCCGGTCGACGGGGTCGCCCTCGATATCGGCGTGTCTTCACCCCAGCTCGATACGCCCGAGCGCGGCTTTTCCTTCCGCCACGACGGCCCGCTCGACATGCGCATGAGCCGGTCGGGCCCGACAGCGGCCGACGTCGTGAACCGCGCAGCCGAGGCGGACCTGTCCAAGATCATCTTCACACTGGGCGAGGAACGCGCGGCGCGCCGCATCGCGCGCGCCATCGTCAACGCACGCCGCAGCGCCGCCATCGAGCGGACGCTCCAGCTCGCGGAAATCGTCCGCTCGGTTTTGCCGGCGGCGGCCGGCGGCATCGATCCGGCAACCCGCACCTTCCAGGCGCTGCGCCTTCATGTGAACGGAGAGCTTGAGGAGCTGGACCGCGGACTGCGGGGTGCCGAGCGGCTCCTGCGGCCGGGCGGCCGGCTGGCCGTGGTCTGCTTTCACTCGCTCGAGGACAGGCGGGTTAAACGCTTCCTGCGCGACCGCAGCGCCGAGGCCCCGCGCGGCTCCCGCCACCGGCCGGAGCCTGGCCGGCGGCGCCCGCCGACGTTCCGGCTGTTGCATCGTCGCGCGGTTGCGCCGTCGCCGGGGGAAATTTCCGCCAACCCGCGCGCGCGCTCGTCCCGGCTGCGCGCAGCGGAGCGAACCGACGGCCCGGCCTGGGCAGACAATGCGTCCGGTATTCCGGCCGGAGGCGCGGCATGATCCGCTCGACCACGATCGTCCTGCTCGTCCTGCTGAGCGGGCTGACGGGCGCCCTGTTCCTGGTGAAACACCAGGTCCAGACACTGGAAAAGCAGGTCGCGAAGGCCGAGAGGAGCGTTCGGTCATACCGGAACAACCTGCGGATTCTGCAAGCGGAGTGGACGGTGCTGACCTCGCCGCAGCGTCTCGAGCTGCTGCCGCGGCCCGAAGGCCTCGCCCCGCTCTCCGGCGGACAGTTCAAGCGTTTCTCGGAACTGCCCGATACCTTCGCCGCACTGTATGCCCTGATCGACGAAGGCCGGGCGCCCGACAGGGTGACCCGTGTGTCCACCGACCGCGCAAGGAGGCTGCAATGAGCCGCCGCTTGCGCGATCTGTGCCGCCCGCACGCCAAGACCGCCCGGTGCCGTCCGGGCGAAATTCATCTGGAAGGCGAGGCCGGCAAAGCCCTTGCCGTGGCGCGACGCCGGTTGATTGTAGCAGGCGCCGTCTTCATGCTCGCATTCGGTGCGATCGGCTACCGGCTCGTCGATCTGGGCGTGATCCGTGCCGGTGCCGAGGCTGAACGCGCCAAGCTCGCAGCGAACCAAACCCTGCCGACGGACCATCGGGCCGATATCGTCGATCGAAACGGGATCGTGCTGGCGACCAGCATCAGGTCATGGTCGATCTTTGCCGATCCCGCCTTGGTCGATGATCCGGGCCGCACGGCTCGCATCCTCGCCCACATTTTTCCGCAACAGTCCGTTCGCACCCTGGAATCGAAGCTGCGCCGCAAGTCCCGCTTCGTGTGGATCAGCCGGCAGGCGTCGCCGGCAGCCTATCAGCAGATTCTGCGCTTCGGGCTGGCGGGAATCCAGGCCCGCCCGGATTTGCGCCGGGTCTATCCGCAACGCGCGCTGGTCGCGCACATCGTCGGCAGCAGCGATGTCGACAACAAGGGAATCGCCGGCGTCGAAGCCAAGATGGACAAACGAATCCGGACGATCGGCCGGCCGCTTCGACTGTCCATCGATCTGCGCGCCCAGGCCGCCGTTCGCGAGATTCTGGCCCGGTCGATCGAATACTGGCGGGCGATCGGCGGCGCGGCGATGGTCATGAACGTACGGACCGGCGAAATCCCGGCGATGGTCTCGCTTCCGGACTACGACCCCTATGCACTGCTGCGCGTCCCAAAAAACGCCAGATTCAACCGCAATACACTGGGCGTTTACGAGCTTGGCTCGGTCTTCAAGATCCTGAACACGGCCATGGCGCTCGACTACGGCGTCACCCACCTGAGAAAGAAGTACAAGGTCGACAAGCCGCTTCCGGCCGGCCGGCGCTTCATTCGCGATTTGCATCCGATCGCGCGGCCGATCGATACGGGCACCATCCTGGTCAAATCGTCCAACATCGGCTCCGCCACCATCGCCCGGCAGGTCGGCGGCAAACGCCAGAAGAAGTTCCTGCGCCGTGCGGGAATGCTTGCCAAGATACCGCTGGAGCTGCCGGAGGCGGGCCAGCCGCTCTATCCGCGGCACTGGCGGCCGGTCAACACGCTGACCATTTCGTTCGGCCACGGCATTGCCGTCACACCCCTGCACCTGGTGGCGGCGGTTGCCGGAATCGTCAACGACGGCGTGATGGTGGCGCCGACTCTGCTCCGGCGCCTGAACGGCAAGCCCCTGTGGCGGCGGCGGCTCGTGTCGCCGAAGACCAGCCGGATTCTCCGGGTTCTGATGCGCCGCGTCGTCGTGGAAGGCACGGGCAAACGGGCGAACGCCAGGGGATACCGGGTCGGCGGCAAGACGGGCACGGCGGAAAAGGCAGGGCGCGGCGGCTACCGGCGCAAGGCGCTGTTGTCTTCCTTCGTCGCGGCGTTCCCGATGAACCGGCCGCGCTATGTGTTGCTGGTTTCGCTCGATGAGCCGAAAGGCAACAAGAAGAGCCACGGCTACGCGACGGCGGGCTGGGTCGCCGCCCCGGCGGCCAAGGAGATCATCGAACGGATTGCACCAATCCTGAAGATCCCGCGCCAGGCCGAGGAGCCGGGAAAATCGCGAAAGCAGTTCCTCGCCAGCGCCGCGTCCGGCGTCCCGAAAAAGGACCGCCGCGGTGCGGCCTCGGGCGGGAGCCGGCAATGAAGCTCGCCGCGCTGATGTCCGAACGCGCCGGCCGGACCGCCACAGCGCACTGGGACCCGTCCTTCGGCGACCTCGACATCGCCGGCCTGAGCGCCGATTCGCGCCAGGTCGCACAGGGCTACCTTTTCGCCGCGCTGCCGGGCGCCCGGCTCGATGGCCGCCGTTTCATTCCCGACGCCCTCGACGCCGGCGCCGCTGCCATTCTGTCGACGACGGATGTGACCCGGGACAGCCTGGACGGCGGCGGCGCGGCGCTGATCACCGATCCGCAGCCGCGCCGGCAGCTCGCCTGGATGGCGGACCGGTTCTTCGACGCGCAGCCGGCGACCCAGGTTGCCGTGACCGGGACGAACGGCAAGACGTCTGTCGTATCGTTCCTGCAGCAGATCTGGTCCGCCGCGGGCCGCAGGGCCGCCGCCCTGGGAACGCTCGGCATCAGCGGCCCCGGTGTCGAACGGCCGGGCGCGCTGACGACGCCCGATCCGGTCTCGCTGCATCGCGATCTCGCGGCGCTGAAACGCTCCGGGATCGAGTGTCTCGCCATTGAAGCCTCCAGCCACGGCCTGGATCAGTTCCGGCTTGACGGGCTGCGCCTGAAGGCCGCCGCTTTCACCGGATTCGGCCGCGACCATATCGATTATCACGGCAGCACCGATGCATATCTGGCGGCGAAACTGCGGTTGTTCGCCGAACTCGTGCCGGCCGGAGGAACGGCGGTGATCAACGCCGACAGCCCGGCACACGAAGAAATCCGCCGGGCCTGCGACCGGGCGAATCTCAGGGTCGTCGGTTACGGCCGCGCCGCCGAGGAAATCGTCCTGCGCAGCCTGACGCCGGTATCGGGCGGCCAGCGGCTCGAACTGACGGTGTTCGGGCAGGCCACGACCGTCGAACTGCCGCTCGCCGGCGACTTCCAGGCCTGGAACGCGCTGTGCGCCTTGGGGCTGGCGACGGCGACCGGCGTCGAAGCATCCGTGGGACTGGACGCCCTGAAGCGCCTGCACGGTGCGCCGGGCCGGATGGAACTAGTCGGATCCCGGCGCAACGGCGCAGCGGTCTATGTCGACTACGCCCACACGCCGGACGCGCTGGAAACCGTCCTGAAGGCCCTGCGGCCCCACACGAAAGGCGCTCTCGCCGTGGTTTTCGGCTGCGGCGGCGACCGCGATGCCGGCAAGCGGCCCCTGATGGGGGCCGCGGCACACAAATTCGCCGACCGGGCGATTGTCACCGACGACAATCCGCGCGGCGAAGCGCCTTCGGAGATCCGCGCAGCGGTGCTGCCGGCCTGCCCCGGCGCGGCCGAGATCGGCGACCGGCGCGAGGCGATTTTCGCAGCCGTATCAGACCTGGCGCCGGCCGATACCCTCGTGATCGCCGGCAAGGGTCATGAGCAGGGCCAGATCGTCGGCGATTCGGCCCTGCCCTTCGACGATGCGGCCGTCGCCCGCGAGGCAATCGCAGCAGCGGACGCATCAGAGGGCGGCTCGGCATGAGTGCGATCCTCTGGACAGCGGCGGAAGCCGCGACCGCGACCCGCGGCCGGGCGCTTGCAGAGACGGGCGCCCGCTGGTCCGCGACCGGCGTGTCGATCGACAGCCGCTCCGTTGCGACCGGCGATCTGTTCGTCGCGCTGAAAGGCCCGGTGTTCGACGGCCACGATTTCACCGGCAAGGCCTTTGCCGCCGGAGCCGCCGCGGCGCTGATCCACCGCGCGGTCGAACCCGCAGGCCCTGCTCTTGTCGTCGGCGACACCCGAACCGGTCTGGAGGATCTGGGCCGTGCCGCCCGGGAGCGCTGCACCGGCCGGATCGTTGCGGTGACCGGCAGCGTCGGCAAGACCGGCGTCAAGGAAGGCCTGAGAACGCTGCTGTCCCGGCAGGGCAGGACCTATGCGACGGCCGGAAACCTCAACAATCACTGGGGGGCGCCGCTGTCGCTCGCCCGCCTGCCCCGAAAGGCGGAATACGGGGTTTTCGAGCTGGGCATGAGCAGTCCCGGCGAACTGGCGCCGCTCTCCCGCATGGTCCGGCCGCATGTCGCGCTGATCACGACGGTGGCGCCGGTGCATATCGAATTCTTCGACAGCGTCGAGGCAGTCGCCGACGCGAAAGCGGAGATTTTCCAAGGCGTGATCGAGGGCGGCGCGGCCATCCTGCCGCGCGACAACGACCATTTCGAACGCCTCGACTCCCGCGCTGCCGAGGTCGGGATCGGGCGCCGTTTCTCCTTCGGCGTGCACCCGGAAGCGCACGTTCGGCTGCTCGCCTCGGTCATGGACGCCGACGGCAGCGACGTGACGGCCTCGGTATTCGGGACGCGCCTGAATCTCCGGGTCGGCGTGCCCGGACACCACTGGGTGGTCAACGCACTCGGCATGCTGGCCGCAGTGCGCGAGGCCGGCGCCGATGTCGTTGCCGCCGCCGAAGCCATGGCCGGGCTCGAAGCGCCGGCGGGGCGCGGGGCACGCCGGGCGGTCGGTCTGCCGGAGGGCAGCTTCGAACTTCTGGACGAAAGCTACAATGCCAGCCCACCGGCCATGCGCGCGGCGTTCGAAACGCTGATGCTCGCCAATCCGCGCGCCGGCGGCCGGCGCATCGCCGTGCTTGGCGACATGCGCGAACTGGGCGACGGCGGGCCGGCCCTGCACGCCGGCCTCGCGGACGACCTGGCCGACGCCAATATCGATCTCCTGTTCGCCGCCGGGCCGCTGATGCGCCACCTGTACGACGCCGTGCCTGCGGCGCGCCGGGGCCATTACGCGCCTGATTCCGAATCGCTGATTCCTGCGGTTACCGCGGCCGTGCAGCCCGGCGACGTGGTGTGCGTCAAGGGCTCCCTCGGCAGCCGGATGAAGCCGGTGCTCGACGCGCTGGTCGCGCTGGAAACCTGCAGCGGGGAGGCCGGCGGCGATGCTGTTTGAATTCCTGCTGCCGCTGTCCTCGGAATTCAGCCCGCTACGGCTGTTCCAGTATCTGACCTTCCGGTCGGGCGGCGCCCTGATGACGGCCCTGTTCATCGGCCTGGCGCTCGGTCCGTCGGTCATCCGGTGGCTGAAGAACCGCCAGGCCGAAGGTCAGCCAATCCGCGACGACGGCCCGGAATCGCATTTCCGGAAACGCGGCACGCCGACGATGGGCGGCGTCCTGATCCTGTTGTCGGTGGCGATCTCCACCCTGCTGTGGATGGACCTGGGCAACGGCTACGTCTGGAGCGTGCTGATCGTCACCCTGGGTTTCGGCCTTCTCGGCTTCTACGACGATTACCGGAAACTGACCAAACGGTCGTCCAAGGGCATGCCGAGCATGCTGAAATTTACCGGGCAGATCGTGATTGCCGTCGTGGCGACCTACTGGATCATGCGTCTCGGCTGGAGTGCGCAGTTCAAATACAACGTCAACGCGGAACTGCCGCTGGCGACCGGCCTGTCGATCCCCTTCCTCAAGGGTTATCTCCTCGATCTCGGCAACTTCCTGTTCGTCCTGTTCGCCGCCTTCGTCATGGTCGGCGCATCGAATGCGGTCAACCTGACCGACGGCCTGGACGGGCTCGCGATCGTTCCGGTCATGATCGCGGCCGGCGTGTTCGGCCTGATCGCTTACCTCGCCGGCAACATCGTCTTTTCGGGCTATCTGCAGATCGTCTTCGTTCCCGGCAGCGGAGAACTGGCGGTCTTCTGCGGCTCCCTGGTCGGCGCCGCGCTGGGTTTTCTCTGGTTCAACGCGCCGCCGGCGATGGTGTTCATGGGCGATACCGGCTCGCTTTCGATGGGCGGCGCGCTCGGCGCCATCGCGGTCGCGGTGAAGCACGAGCTCGTGCTGGCGATCGTCGGCGGCCTGTTCGTACTCGAGACCCTTTCGGTGATCGTGCAGGTCGCTTCCTTCAAGCTGACCGGCAAGCGCGTCTTCCGCATGGCGCCGATCCACCATCACTTCGAACAGAAGGGCTGGCAGGAGCCGACCATCGTTGTGCGTTTCTGGATCATCGCCGCGATCCTGGCGATCGTCGGCCTCTCCACCCTGAAGCTGCGGTAGACGCCATGATCCCGGTGCCCTCCTTCGCCAACAAACGGGTCGCCGTCATGGGCCTCGGCGTCGCCGGGCTGGCGACGGCGCGCGCGCTTGCGGCGAGCGGGGCCGACGTTCTGGCGTGGGACGATTCAGAGGCGGGCCGCACAGCAGCGGCGGCCGCCGGCATCGCCGCGACCGATCTGGGCGCGGTCGACTGGACCGCCGACCTGCCGCTCGTGCTGAGTCCGGGCATTCCGGACGAATTTCCGGCGCCCCACCCGGTTGCCGCCGCGGCGCGTGCCGCCAAGGCCGAGATCCTGTGCGATATCGAGTTGCTCGCCCGGTCCGTTCCGGCAGCGACCTGCGTGACCGTGACCGGCACGAACGGCAAGTCGACAACGACCGCTCTGATCGGCCATATCCTTCGCGCGGCCGGCAGAAGGGTCGAGGTCGGCGGCAATTTCGGGCCGCCCGCCCTCGGCCTGGAGCCGCTGGACGCGGGCGGAATCTACGTCCTGGAACTGTCGTCCTATCAACTCGACCGGACCTACAGCCTGCGGGCGAAAGCCACCGTCCTGCTGAATATCGCCGAAGACCATCTGGAGCGGCACGGCGGACTGGACGGCTATATCGCCGCGAAGCGCCGGACCTTCGATCTCGCCGCGCCGAATGCGACCGTTGTGGTCGGGGTCGACGACCCGGAGGCGCGCGCCCTCGCAAGCCAGGCAGAAGAGGCCGGACAGACGGTCATCCGCGTCTCCGGCAGAAAGCACGTTGAAGGCGGCGTCGGCGTGCTGGACGGCATCCTGCGCGACGATACGGCAGACGGTTCGGGAAGCGCCGGCGTCCCGGTGGATCCGGGCGGCACGACGGCCTTGCGCGGCGCCCACAACCACCAGAATGCGGCGGCAGCCTGGGCCGCCTGCCGGGCGCTCGGCGTCGCGCCGGAAACCGTTGCGGCGGCCTTTGCAACCTTCTCCGGCCTGCCCCACCGCCAGGAACGGGTCGGTGAGGCCTCCAACGGCGGCAGGACCGTCTCCTTCGTCAACGACAGCAAGGCAACCAACGCCGTCGCCTCGGCCCGGGCCCTGTCAACCTATGGCAACATTTTCTGGATCGCCGGCGGGCGCGGCAAGCTGGGCGGCTATGCGGCGCTGGCACCGGCCCTGGCCGGCCTTCGCGGCGCCTTCCTCATCGGCGAAGACGCGCCGGCGATGGCGCGCTTCCTGGCCGGGGCGGCGCCGTCGGCGCCCGTCACGGTATCCGGGACCCTGGATCAGGCGGTCGCAGACGCCTGGACAGCCGCAACGTCCGAAGATGCGCCGGCGAATTCCGTCATCCTGCTCTCGCCGGCCTGCGCCTCTTTCGATCAGTTCGCGAATTTCGGCGCCCGGGGCGACGCCTTCCGCAAGAGTGCCCGGAACCTGATTGCCCGGAACCCGAGCGACCGGTACCCGATCGACCGTACGGGAGGCGCGGCATGAGCTACGCGCCGTCCCGCATCGATACGAGCGTCATCGGCCGCTGGTGGTGGACGGTCGACCGCTGGATGCTCATCGCCGTCGGCCTGCTGATTGTCTACGGCATCATACTCACCCTCGCCGCCAGCCCGTCTGCAGCGGCGCGCGCCAACATCGAGAGTTTCCACTTCGTCCGTCAGCAGCTTCTGTTCATTCCGCTCGCGATTGCGCTGATGCTGCTGACTTCCCTGTTTACCCCGCCCTGGGTGCGTCGGTCGGCGCTTGTCGTGCTGGCCGGCGCACTCATTTTTTCCGTTTTCGTTGTTTACGCCGGAGCGGAGATCAGGGGTGCGCGGCGCTGGCTGTCGATTGCGGGCTTCGCTTTCCAGCCATCAGAATTCATCAAGCCGGGCTTCGCCGTTGTCTGCGCCTGGCTGTGTGCGGCGTCCCGATCGGGAGACGGCTTTCCCGGACGCATACTCGCCACTGTCCTGTGCCTCGCAACGCTGGGCGTGCTCGCGATGCAGCCGGATATCGGTATGGCATCGGTCGTGTTTTCGATCTGGTTCTGCCTGATGTTCCTGGCCGGCCTTTCGCTGTGGCTGATCGGCGCCGGCATCCTCGTCGTCGCGGGCGCTGCGACCGCGGCCTATTTCAACTTCGCCCATGTCGCCAAACGGGTCGATCTGTTCCTCAATCCCGGCAGCGGCGACAACTACCAGGTCGACCGCTCCCTCGACGCTTTCATCAACGGCGGAATTTTCGGCAAGGGTCCCGGCGAGGGCACCGTGAAGGCCCAGCTGCCGGACGCCCACAGCGATTTCATCTTCGCCGTCGCCGGCGAGGAATTCGGAGTCGTCGCCTGCCTGCTCATTGTCGGCACCTACGCCTTCATCGTACTGCGTGGCTTTTTCCGGGCGATGGATAGCAACAACCTGTTCATCCTGTTCGCCACGGTCGGCCTGCTTGCCGCCTTCGGCCTCCAGGCGATCGTCAATCTGGCCTCGACCCTGCACCTGATGCCGACCAAGGGCATGACCCTGCCCTTCATTTCCTATGGCGGCTCTTCGATCATGGCGCTGGCGCTGGGCACGGGCATGATCCTTGCGCTGACCCGCGACCGGGCGGGAGGCGCCCTGTGAGCGGGCCTGTGAACCGGACCGTCGTCCTGACAGCCGGCGGCACCGGAGGCCACCTTTTCCCGGCTGTTGCACTGGGCGAGGCGCTGCTGCAGCGCGGTTACGGGATTCGCCTCTATACAGACGGACGGGGCGCCGACTATGCGAAGCGGACGCCGGGGATCGAGGCCCATGTCGTCCCGGCGGCATCGCCGTTCCGCGGCGGCATGGTCGGCAGGATCGCCTCCCTGTTCATCATGGCCCGCGGCGCGCTGGCGGTCGGCCGGTTGCTGCGCCGTCACAACCCTGCTGCTGTCGTCGGGTTCGGCGGCTATGCCGCCTTTCCCGCAACCTTCATGGCCGCGCGGCAGCGGCGGCCCGTCATTCTGCACGAGCAGAACGGCTATCTCGGGCTTGCCAACCGAAAGGTCGCGAAGGCGGCGAGCGCCATCGCGCTCTCCTTCCCGGCGGTGGAGGCCATTCCGCAGACCCGCGCCCGCACGGTTGAAACCGGCAATCCGGTCCGGCCGGAGATCAATGCGTTGCACGGACGGCCCTACGCCCCGCCGGCGCCGGACGGGCCGTTCCGCCTGTTCGTGATGGGCGGCAGCCAGGGTGCGACCGTATTCAGCGAGGTGCTGCCCGGCGCCCTGGCGGCGCTGGAGCCGGCCGAACGCGCCCGGCTCCGGGTCACCCAGCAATGCCGACCCGAAGATATCGAGCCGGTGCGCGTCGTCTACAGGGACGCCGGCGTGGCCGCCGACCTGGCAAGTTTTTTCGAGAACGTTCCCGAGCATCTTTCCGCCGCCCATCTGATGATCTGCCGGGCCGGGGCCTCGACCTGCGCCGAGGCTCTGGTTGCCGGCGTACCCGCCATCTACGTGCCCTACCCGGCCGCGGCCGACGACCATCAGACCTGCAATGCCCGCCACATCGACCGGGCCGGCGCCGGCTGGCTGATGCCGCAGCAGGGCTTCACGCCGGCAGCGATCGCCGAAAGGGTGTCGCGCTTCCTGAAGGACCCGGAGCCGTTGGCCGCTGCGGCGCGGGCGGCCGCCGCTCTCGGCCGCCCGGATGCGGCCGAACGGCTGGCCGATCTGGTCGCCGGCGTCGCCGAGGGGAGGCCCGCCGCATGATGGCCAGGCTCCCCTTCGACCTCGGCACCATCCATTTCACCGGTATCGGCGGTATCGGGATGAGCGGCATCGCCGAGATCCTGCACAATCTGGGCTACCCGGTGCAGGGCAGCGACATCGCGGCCAACGCCAACGTCAGGCGGCTCCAGGGCCAGGGCGTCGACGTTGCGCTCGGCCACGACGCGGAGAACATCGGCGATGCCGCCGTCGTCGTCGTGTCGACGGCGATCAGGGGCGACAACCCGGAAATCGCGGCGGCGCGCGCGCGACTCACGCCGGTCGTCCGGCGGGCCGAGATGCTCGGCGAACTGATGCGCCTGAAATGGGGCATCGCCGTCGGCGGCACGCACGGCAAGACGACCACGACCTCCCTTGTCGCCGCCCTGATGGACGCCGCGGGCATGGACCCGACCGTCATCAACGGCGGGATTATCAACGCCTATGGCACCAATGCCCGCCTGGGCGACGGCGACTGGATGATTGTGGAGGCCGACGAATCCGACGGCTCCTTCCTGAAGCTGCCGGCGACGATCGCCATCGTGACGAATATTGATCCGGAACACCTGGATCATTACGGCGATTTCGATTCGCTGCGCCTCGCGTTCGAAAGCTTCGTCGGCAACATCCCCTTTTACGGCTGCGCGGTGCTGTGCCTGGACGATCCCGAGGTTCAGGCGATGATTCCGCACCTGTCGGACCGGCGGATCATCACTTACGGCCTGTCGCCCCAGGCCGACGTCCGAGGCGCCGATCTGCGCTACCGGGCCGACCGGACGATCTTCGATGTCGAGATCAAGCAGCGGATCCGGGGCAGGCAGGCGAGCTTCGGAAACGTCGCCCTGCCGATGCTCGGCGAACACAATGTCCGCAACGCGCTGGCGGCGCTCGCCGTGGGCTGGGAACTCGGCCTGGACGAGAAGGTAATTTGCGAGGCCCTGGCCGGCTTCAAGGGAGTCAACCGCCGTTTCACCCGCACCGGCGTGGCGAACGGTATCACCGTCATCGACGACTACGGCCATCATCCGGTCGAGATCGCCCACGTCCTGAAAGCGGCCCGGGCGGCCTGCCACGGCAAGGTGATCGCCGTCGCCCAACCGCACCGCTATTCGCGCCTGAACGATCTGTTCGAGGATTTCTGCAGCTGCTTCAACGACGCGGACAAGGTCTTGATCGCGGATGTGTACCCGGCCGGAGAAGACCCGATCCCCGGCGCCGACCGGGACAGTCTGGTCGACGGTCTGCGTAATCGCGGACACCGCAATGTGCGCGCCCTCGAATCGGCAGACGACCTGCCGGGCGTCATCGCCGACATCGCCGGCGCGGGCGATTTCGTGATCTGCCTCGGCGCCGGCAACATCACGGCCTGGGCGCACGCCTTGCCGGACCGGCTCGAAGCCCTGAACGGAGACGCCCGATGAGCGCCGCGGGCACCCGGCGCAACGACCTGATCGGCCGGCTGCCGCCGGTCCGCGGCCATCTCGCCGCAAACGCGCCGCTGGACAGCGAAACCTGGTTCCGCGTCGGCGGCGTAGCAGAAGTCCTGTTCCGGCCGGTGGACAGGGACGATCTGGTCCTGATGCTGCGCGAGCTGCCGGAGGGCACGCCGGTTACGGTCGTCGGCCTCGGCTCCAACCTGCTGGTGCGCGACGGCGGCGTCCGCGGCGTCGTCATCCGCATGGGACGCGAGATGGCCGGTATCGACGTGGATGCCGATGCGGTCATAGCAGGCGCCGGCGCGCCCGATCCGGCGGTCGCCGCCGCGGCGCGGGACGCCGGTCTCGCCGGCCTGGAATTCCTTTCCGGCATTCCCGGCACGATCGGCGGCGCCCTGCGCATGAACGCCGGCGCCTATGGCGGCGAAATGGCGGACATTCTGCTCTCCTGCGAAGCCGTGGATCCCGAGGGCGAGGTCCACTGGCTCAGCCCCGACGATATGGGCTTCAGCTATCGCCATTGCAGCATTCCCGAAGACTGGATCTTCATCGGCGCCGCGTTGCGCGGCACGCCCGGCGACCCCGCGGCGATTGCAGCGCGCATGGCCGAAATCCGGCAGAACCGCGAAGCCAGCCAACCGATGCGCACCCGCACCGGCGGCAGCACATTCCGCAATCCGAACGGCCGCACGGCCTGGCAACTGGTCGACGAGGCCGGCTGTCGCGGTCTTGAGCGGGGCGGCGCAAAAGTCTCGGAAAAACACACCAATTTCCTGATCAATACGGGAGAAGCCACGGCCGGCGACATCGAGGGCCTGGGCGAGGAAATACGCGCCCGGGTGAAGGCCGGCAGCGGCATCGACCTGCAATGGGAGATCCGCCGCATCGGCGAGCCGCTTGGCGGCGGCGAAGCGCCCGCCGGTCGACCGCCGGGGGGCCGGCCATGACGCGGGTCGCGGTCCTGATGGGCGGTTTTTCTTCCGAACGCGAAGTATCGCTGTCGTCGGGAAAGGGCTGCGTCGAAGGCCTGCGCAATGCCGGCTACGAGGTCACGGCTATCGACGTGACACGCGATCTGAATGCGCTTCTGAAGGCGCTCGATCCGGCGCCGGACGCGGTGTTCAACGCCCTGCACGGGCCCTTCGGCGAGGACGGCCGCATCCAGGGCCTGCTCGACATTCTCGGCATTCCCTACACCCACTCCGGCGCTACCGCGTCGGCCATGGCGATGGACAAGTCGGTCAGCCGGGCGATGTTCGCGCTCAAGGAGATTCCGCTCGCCGAGGGCTGGGTCGTACCGCGGTGCGAGCTCGACGCCTTCCCGGAACCGGACCGGCCCTATGTGATGAAGCCCTTGTGCGAGGGCAGTTCGGTCGGCGTCGAGCTCATTTTCGAGACCGACAACAAATCCTGGGCCGATCTCAAGCAGGCCTATGCGAAATACAGCGACTCGCTGATCGAGCGCTACATACCGGGGCGGGAAATCCAGGTTCTGGTCATGGGCGGCGAAGCCGTCGGCGCGATAGAGATCCGTACCGACAGGCGCTTCTACGACTATCGCGCAAAGTATGCCGAGGGCGAATCGGTCCATCTCATGCCGGCACCGATCCACCCCGATGCCTACGATCGCGCGCTCGATCTGGCGGCCCGGTCCCACGCCGCGCTGGGCTGCCGCGGCATCAGCCGCGTCGACCTCCGCTACGACGACACGAAAGGCGAACCGGGCGAACTGGTCGTCCTCGAAGTGAATACGCAACCCGGCATGACCCCGACGTCGCTCGCGCCCGAAATCGCCGCCCATGCGGGCTGGCCGTTTGAGCGCCTGCTGACCTGGCTCGTGGAGCACGCGGCATGCGACGCCTGAATATAGCCGCAACGAGCCGCCGCGCGCGGGAGCTTGAAGACTGTGCGGCCCTGAGCGCGGGTGCGATCATCGCCCGGGCTGCGTCGACGATGCCGGAGGACGCGCCAGGCGAAGATGCGCGCGCCGCGCCCGCCCTGCTGCCCCACACCGCGCCGGTACCGCCGGCCAATCCGCCGGTACGCCGGAACCGCCGGGCGCGCAGGCGACCGCTGCGGCTGATCGGTGTGGAACTGCGCGCGCGCTGGACCGTGGCGGCGCGTCTTGTCCTGCTGATCGGACTGTTCGGATTTCCCGTCTGGCTCTGGCAGACCGGGCGAACTGAATCCGCCATCGCCCTGGTCGACCGCAGCGCAGGAAAAGCGGCCGAAACGCTTCGCAGCGCCCTCGCTCTGCGCCTTGACCATATCTTCGTTGCAGGGCGCCATCGCACGTCGCGCCGCGCCCTGTTGTCCGTCGTCGGCCTCAAGCGCGGCGACTCGCTCACCGAAATCGACATTTCCGGACTGCGCGGGCGGCTCCGCGCCCTGCCGTGGGTCGAGGACGCGGTGATCGAGCGGCGCTGGCCGAACGCGCTCTACGTTCGACTGCACGAGCATTCGGCCATCGCCCGTCTCGAAGTCGGCGGCCGGATGAAACTGATCTCCCGGACCGGCGCGATCGTCGACATGGCCGCCGACGGCAATCACGGGAACAAGCTGCTGGTCAAGGGCAACGGCGCGCCGGAACGGACCGCGGCGCTGGTCGCACTGCTGCAAACCCGGCCGGTTCTGGCCAAACGCGTCGTCCTGGCGACCCGTCAGGGCCGGCGCCGGTGGGACCTCAGGTTCGACAACGGCGTGTTCCTGAAACTGCCGGAACGGCGGCCGGACGCCGCCTGGCACCGGTTCGCCGACCTGAACCGTGCACACAACCTGCTCGCCAAGGGCGCGCTGGGCTTCGACATGCGGTCCCGGTTCGAATTCGTGATCCGCACACCGGAACCGAAAGACGAGGCTGAAGAAGCGCCCGGCGCGACGCGGCGTGCCACCGCCCGCAATGGCGGTCGGGGATAGGAGGCGCGTCGCCCAATGGCCAAGAGAAACGGCGCCACCGCTGCCGCGAGAAACCAACTGGTCGCGGCGCTGGATATCGGAACCAGCAAGGTCACCTGCATCATTGCGCAGCTCCTGCCGGCCGGTCAGCTGCGGGTGGTCGGCATCGGCAAGCGGGACATGAAGGGAATGGCGCGCGGATCGATCGTGAATATGGACGCCGCGCGCGATTCGATCGCCAACACCGTGCATATCGCCGAGAACATGACCGGCGAGACGGTCAAGTCCGTCATCGTTTCGGTGAGTTGCGGGCAGCCGAAGTCGGAAATCATGTCGTTCGAAGCGCCCATCGCAAACGGGGAAGTCGGCCCGGCCGATATCCGCCGCCTCCTGCAGCGCGGGCAGCGTATCGAAAATGAACTGGACCGCGCCCTCATCCATTCCATTCCGGTCGGTTTCCGGCTCGACGGGGCGCGCGGCATACGCAATCCGCGCGGCCTGTTCGGCGAAACCCTGGGCGCCGAAGTCCATACGGTGACGGCCGAAGCCGGCCCGGTGCGCAGTCTGGCGGCTTGCGTCCGCGGCTGTCATCTGGAAATCGAGCACTTCGTCATGGCGCCCTACGCCTCCGGCCTGGCAACCCTGATCGAGGACGAGTGGACGCTGGGCGCAACGGTGATCGACATGGGCGCCGGAGTGACCGGGGCGGCCGTGTTCATGGACGGCGAAATCGTTTTTGCCGACACCGTCCCTGTTGGCGGCAACCAGATCACCAGGGATCTGGCTCATGGCCTGTCGACACCGATCGAACAGGCGGAGATTCTCAAGGTCCGCTACGGCAGCGCGGTCGGCGAGGCGAGCGACGACAGGGCGATCATCGAAGTTCCCGCCATCGGTGCGGAAGAGAACGCGCCAACCCAACCGGCGCCCAAGAGCCTGTTGACCGGCATCATCCGGCCGCGGGTCGAAGAAACGCTGGAACTGGTGCGCAGCCGGCTGCAGGACACGCCGTACCTGTCGCGCGCCGGTCGCCGCATCGTCCTGAGCGGCGGCGGCTGCCAACTGAAGGGCGTGCCGCAACTGGCCAGCACGATATTCGACGGCAAGGTCAGGATCGGCCGCGCGATCCCCTTCGACGGTCTCGCGGAATCCGCAATGGGCCAAGCCTACACGGCATGCACCGGCCTGCTCCGGTTTGCCGCCGAGCACCGCGCGGATACCGAAGGAATCAGCAGCGCACTCGGCGCACTCGCAGCGGCGCAAACGCGCGACCCCGGTCTGCTCGGCCGGTTCGGAAACTGGCTCAGAGAACATTTCTAATGCACCGAAATCTTCCTTCCACCCTTAACCGAGGATCCACGATCTTCCCTTCGCCGCGCGCCGCCCCAGCAGCGGCCTGACGGAAGGCTCACCAAGGAGGCCACGATGACCCTCAAACTTTCCATGCCCAAAACTCCGCCCGAACTGCGGCCGCGTATCGTCGTTTTCGGGGTCGGCGGCGCAGGCTGCAATGCGGTCAGCAACATGCTCACCTCGGATATCGAGGGCGTCGTGTGCGTTGTGGCGAATACCGATGCACAGTCCCTCGCCCAGTCCGAATGTGAGCGTCAGATCCAACTGGGCCTGAGCATTACACAAGGCCTCGGCGCCGGTTCGCGGCCGGAAATCGGCCGGGCATCCGCCGAAGAGGAAATCGATCAGATAGTCGAGCACCTGAACGGCAGCCACATGGTGTTCATTACCGCTGGCATGGGCGGCGGCACCGGCACGGGCGCTGCGCCGGTGATCGCACGGACAGCCCGGGAACACGGCATCCTTACGGTCGGCGTGGTCACCAAGCCGTTCCATTTTGAAGGTGCGCAGCGTATGCGCCTCGCCGAAAGCGGGCTTCAGGAACTTCAGGATGTCGTCGATACGCTGATTGTCATCCCGAACCAGAACCTGTTCCGCGTCGCCAATGAGCAGACGACGTTCGCCGACGCCTTTCGAATGGCCGACGATGTCCTGCATTCGGGCGTGCGCGGAATCACCGATCTGATGGTGATGCCCGGCCTGATCAATCTGGATTTTGCCGATATTCGCTCGGTGATGTCAGAGATGGGCAAGGCGATGATGGGTGCGGGTGAGGCCCAGGGCGACAACAGGTCGATCGAGGCAGCTGAATCGGCGATCTCCAATCCGCTGCTGGACGATGTCTCGATGAAGGGCGCGCGCGGCCTGCTGATCAACATATCCGGAGGCCCCGACCTGACCCTGTACGAGGTCGACGAGGCGGCCAACCGGGTACGCGACGAAGTGGACCCGGCCGCCAGCATCATCTTCGGCTCGACCTTCGATCCGGCTCTGGAGGGCAAGATCAGGGTATCGGTCTTTGCAACCGGAATCGACAGCCCGGTGGAGGTGTCCCAACGCCCGACCGAACTCAGGGTCCTGAGACCGGCCACGCACGAAGCCGAACCCGAGGCCGCAGAAGCTCCGGTCCCCGGAGACGCGGCGGCCGCCGCCGTTTCGACGTTCGAAACAGTCGATGCAGCAGCCGTCCGGGATATGCCATCCGAGGCTGAAATCCCGGATCCGGCAGCCGCCGCAGATACCGGCAAGGCCGAACCGCAGTCGGAAATGTTCGCCGATGCCGGCGCTGCCGGACATGCCGAAGCAGTGGAAACCGGCGGCGCCGGCGGGATCGGACGGGTCGAAACACCGCCGGTTGAAGCTGCATGGGCCGAGGCGGCGGCAGTCGAAACCGTTCAGGAAGCGACGGCACACGCAGAATCGCCGCCGGCCGGCGCCGCTCCGGTTGATGTCGCGCCGGTAGAAACCGCTCCTGTCGAAAGACCGACCGACCTTGCCCAGAAAGTGGAGGAAATGTTGACCCCCGCCCGGCCGGCGATGGTCGAGGAAACGCCGGATACGCGGCCGGACCTGCGCTCGGTCCTGCGGCCGGAAGGGCGGCCCGCCAACCAGCCGGCATCGTCCGAAGCCGGGGCCGGAACCGGTCGGCGGGAGTCGATGTTTTCGTTCCTGCGCAGCCGGCGCAAGGATTCGGCCAAGGCTGCCGACCGGGCGTCCAATTCCGGTCGCGGGAACGACGACGGAGACCTTTCGCCCGGTAATCCGCCCGGAGACGCACAATCCGAGTCGACGGTCCGGCTGATCACCGACTCCGATCGTTCCCGCCGCGAAGCGGCCGACCGGACTGTGCGGGCTCAAACGCCGGGACCCGGAAGCGACCGGAAGGAGGAGCCGTCCGCCGAAGACGATCTCCTTGAAATTCCGGCTTTCCTGCGTCGGCAGGCAAACTGAGTCCGGCGCTGGCAGAATCGTGTAACATGGCGTAACAAAGCGTGATTTGTGTGACTTGGCGCCATTTTGGTAGAAAACGGGCCGGCGACCCCATGGGTCGCCGGCTCTTTGTCGGGATGACACCGATGTCCGGGGGAGCGCTGGCAGAAAGGCCGGCGAAGACGATCGGTCCTTCCGTTCGGAGTTGTTCGGGGTAATTGGGGTATTGCCGCATGGATGCGATAGGCACGCCGGAAGGGTTCCGGGCGAACGGTTACGCACAGCGGCCGGCTGATCGCAGCAACGTCCTCCAGACGACGCTGAAAGACGAGATTTCCTGCACCGGACGCGGCCTCCACTCCGGTGCGAAGGTCAGCATGGCCCTGCTCCCCGCGGAAGCCGATACCGGTATCGTTTTCCGCCGGACCGATCTGGCCGGCCGGGGCGCGGAGATCGCCGCACGGTGGGACAATGTCGTGGACACGAGAATGTGCACGACCATCGGCAACGCCGAGGGCGTCGTCGTCGGTACGGTCGAGCATCTGGTGGCGACGCTGGCGGGCCTGCAGGTCGATAACGTCACCGTCGAAGTGAACGGCCCCGAAGTACCGGTCATGGACGGCAGCGCGGAGCCCTTCGCATTCCTGGTCGAGTGTGCCGGCATCCGGGAACAGGACGCACCGCGCCGAGTCGTCGAAATCCTGAAACCGGTGTCGGTCGGCAACGGCGAGAAATCCGCCGTCCTCATGCCGGGCGCCGGGAGCACGTACAGTTTCGAAATCGAATTCGCTTCCGATGCGATCGGCCGGCAGGTGCGCACATTCGACCTGTCGAACGGCGCCTTTCGCCGCGAGCTGGCTTCGGCGCGTACCTTCGGGTTCCGCGAGGAGATCGAAGCGATGCACGCCTCGGGGCTGGCGCGCGGCGGTTCCCTGGCCAATGCGGTCGTCGTCGACGGCGGCACGGTCCTGAATCCCGAAGGCTTGCGTTTCCGTGATGAATTCGTCCGCCACAAGCTGCTCGATTCGCTGGGCGACATGCGGCTTGCCGGCCACCCGATGCTCGGCCACTTTCACGGCTACCGGTCCGGTCATGCCCTGAACATCGAACTGCTGCGTCGCTTGTTTGCCGACGACAGCGCCTGGCGCCTGGCCGAGACGGCTGGCCATGTCGCCGCCGGAGAAAGCGCCGAAGCCCGGATGCGCGCTGCCCGTGCGATCGCCTGACCCGGCGACGGCGGGCGGGCTCCCGCCCCGGCTTGCCTGCCACAATCTCCGAAACTGCTGACCCGATCGCCAAGCGAAAGACCCGTGGCGCCTGCCGTAGCGGGTATGCTATGAAATTATCGCGCAGATTCGGGGGTCGGTTGCATCTCGAATCGGGCAGTGCCCTCATCGTGAGATCCGCTCGCATGATAGCCAGAACCTTCCGAGCCGTGATTCGGCCCTGTTTGCGGACTGCGGCAGTCGTTCCCGTCTGTGCGGCGCTCGTCGTTGGCGGTTGCGGTTCGCTAAACCTTTTCGGCGAGGACGCGGACGAGACCTATATCGAAGGCTCGGTCGAGCAGCTCTACAACCGGGGCATGGACCTGATGGAAAAAAGGGAATTCGCCGAAGCGACCAAGTTCTTCAACGAGGTCGATCGGCAGCATCCCTATTCCGTCTGGGCGCCGCGGTCGCAGTTGATGGTGGCCTACGCCAACTACCAGGCGAAGGATTTCGAAACGGCCCGGCTGACGATCGACCGGTTTCTCCGGCTCAATCCGGCGCATCGCGACGTCCCGTATGCCCACTATCTGAAGGCGCTGTCCTTCTTTCAGGATGTGCGCGACACGAAACGCGATCCCGGCCCGACAAGGGCGGCCTACGAGGAATTCACCCTGGTCGCCGAGCGCTTTCCATCCTCGAAATACGCCGACGATTCACGGCGCAAAGCGAACGTGCTGCGCGATCATCTCGTCGGTCACGAAATGGAGGTCGGCCTCTTTTATCAGGGCAAGAACCAGCATCTGGCGGCGATCAACCGGTTCAAGACGGTGATGCAGGAATATCAGGGGTCCCGCTACGTTCCGGAAGCGCTGCATCGCATGACCGAGAGCTACGTCGCCCTCGGCCTGCGCAACGAGGCGCAACGGACCACGGCGGTTCTGGGCCGGCATTTTGCGAAAAGCCAATGGTACGGCCATAGCCAGGCCCTGTTGAAAGGCCAGCGCACATCGCCGGTCAGGGCGGCGACCCCGGCCGCCGCGCCGAGCGGCGGCACGGAAAAGAAAGAGGCCGCGAAAGCGCCGCCGAAAACGGCGGAAAAAAGCAGCAAGAAATCCTGGTTCGGTCGCCTTTTCGACCGGATTTTCTGATGCGGCCGGCCGATAGCGCGGCAGCTGATTGATCGCCTGCCAGCGGGAATGCTCACCGGCCTTTCGATCCGCAACCTCGTATTGATCGAAGCGCTCGATCTGTCGTTCGGGTCCGGGCTGACAGCGTTGACCGGCGAGACCGGCGCCGGCAAATCGATCCTGCTGGAGTCCCTCGGCCTGGCGCTGGGCGGACGGAGCGACGCGCGCATTGTCCGCCGCGGTGCGGACCGGGCCAGCGTTTCCGCGAGCTTCGAAATCGATCGCCGGCATCCGGCCGGCACGGTGCTCGCGGAACAGGGTCTGGACGGGCACGACGGCGAATTGATCCTGCGCCGCATCCTGGGCGCCGACGGCCGCAGCAGGGCCTTCGTCAACGACCAGCCCGTCAGCGTCAGCCTGCTCCGGTCGATCGGGGCGGCGCTGGCCGAAATTCACGGCCAGTTCGACCAGGCCGGCCTGCTCGATACCGCGAACCACCGGCAGATGCTCGACAATTTCGGCGGCCATCGCCGCGATCTCGCGGCGGTCGCAGACGCCTGGGAACGCCTGACCGCGGCCCGTGACGCGCTGGACCGCGCCGAGCGAGACGCCGAGGAAGCGCGGCGGGACGAAGACTATCTGCGCCACGTCCACGGCGAGTTGAACGAGCTTGCCCCGGCGGCCGACGAGGAGGAAACCCTGGCTTCGGAACGCGCACGGCTTGCCAACAGCGGCAAGCTGATCGAAGCCGCCCATGAGGCCATCGCAGCGATCGGCCCGGACAGCCGCACCGACGAGGCGCTGGGCGCCGCCGCGCGGGCGTTGGAAAAAGCGGCGGCGCTGGCGCCCGACCTGCTCCAGCCTGCGGTCGCCGCGCTCGACCGCGCCACCATCGAACTGAACGAGGTTTACAGCGCTGCGGTGGAACTTGCGGCGCGGGCCGACGCAGAGCCGGATCGGCTGGAGACGATCGACGACCGGCTCGCCGCCCTGCGCGATGCAGCGCGGAAGCACCGCTGCGAGGTCGGCCAATTGCCCTTTCTACTCGACCGGATCGCGCAGCGGCTGGCGTCGATCGACGACAGTTCCGGGGCGCTCGCCGAGGTGCGCAGGCAGGCGGACGAAGCCAATCTGGCGTATCGCAGCGCCGCCAGGACACTGGCCAAGGCCCGCCGCGCCGCCGCCGATGCGCTCGATGCGGCGGTCGCCCGCGAACTGCCGCCCCTGAAACTCGACCGCGCCCGCTTTGTCACGCGGGTCTCGCCGCTCGACGACCGCAAGGCGTCCGCCAAGGGCCTCGACCGGATCGCCTTCGAGGTAGCGACGACGCCGGGCGCGGAACCGGGGCCGATCGGCCGCATCGCCTCCGGCGGCGAACTGGCGCGCATCATGCTGGCGCTGAAGGTCGTCCTGGCGCAGGACGACGGCCCCGGCACCGTGATATTCGACGAGGTCGATTCCGGCGTCGGCGGCGCAACCGCTGCGGCCGTCGGCGAGCGGCTGGTCCGCCTCGGCGCCCAGGCGCAGGTTCTGGTCGTTACCCATTCGCCCCAGGTCGCCGCCAGGGCGCAACAGCACTGGCGCGTCACCCGGACCGACCGGGACGACAGTGCCGTCGCGTCGGTCTCCCTGCTGGATGCAAACCAACGGCAGGAGGAGATCGCCCGGATGCTCTCCGGCGCCGCCGTCACCGATGAGGCGCGCGCCGCCGCCACGGCATTGATGGCGACGGGATCGTGACTGCCGGAATACTCACAGAGGCGCTGACCAAAGCCGAGGCAAAGGCGGAACTTGCCCGGCTCGCTGCGGAGTTGAAGCGGCACGACGCTGCCTATCATCGCGATGACGCGCCGCAGATCAGCGATGCCGAATACGATGCCATGCGCCGGCGCAACCGGGCGATCGAAGCACGCTTCCCTGCGCTGCGGCGAGCGGACAGCCCCGAAGGCCGGGTCGGTGCGAAGCCGCGGGAGGGTTTTGCGCAGGTCGGGCACCGCGCGCCGATGCTCTCCCTGTCCAACGCCTTTTCGCGCGAGGATGTCGAGGAATTCATCGACCGGGTCAGGCGGTTTCTTTCCCTCGACGGGGGCGAGCCGGTTGAGGTCGTCGCCGAACCGAAAATCGACGGCCTGTCGGCGACGGCGCACTATCGCGACGGCGCGTTCGTCCTGGGGGCGACGCGGGGCGACGGCGCCGTCGGCGAGGACGTGACGGCCAACCTGCGGACGGTGGCCGACCTGCCCGATTCACTGGACGGCGCGGCTCCCCCCTACATCGAAATCCGCGGCGAGGTGTATATGCGCAACGACGATTTCGCTGCGCTGAATGCCGGCCGGGAAGCGGCCGGCCTGCCGCTCTACGCCAACCCGCGCAATTCCGCGGCCGGATCGCTGCGCCAGATCGATCCGGCGGTCACCGCAGAGCGAAAGCTGCATTTTTTCGCCTATTCCTGGGGCGTGCTCGAAGACGGCGGCGCGGCCGCCGATATCGGCCGGACACAGTCGGATTTTCTGGATCGCCTCAGGGGCTGGGGGTTCAGCGTCAACCCGTTCGCCCGTGTTTGCCGCTCGGTCGACGACATGATCGCGCTGTACGACCGGGTCCAGACCGAACGCGCCGCCCTGCCCTACGACATCGACGGCGTCGTCTACAAGGTCAACCGGCTGGACTGGCAGGCCCGCCTCGGCATGGTCAGCCGGGCGCCCCGCTGGGCGACCGCCCACAAGTTCCCGGCGGAGCGGGCGCAGACGGTATTGAACGAAATCACCATCCAGGTCGGCCGCACCGGAGCGCTGACGCCGGTCGCGAACCTCGAGCCGGTGACCGTGGGCGGCGTCGTCGTCTCGCGCGCGACCCTCCATAACGAGGACGAGATCGCCCGCCGGAAGATCCAGGAGGGCGACACCGTCGTCATCCAGCGGGCCGGCGATGTCATCCCCCAGGTCGTCGAGGTGCTGCTCGACAAGCGGCCGGACGGCGCCAAGCCGTTCGTTTTCCCGGAGACCTGCCCGGCCTGCGGCAGCCACGCGGTCCGGCCCGAGGGCGAAGCGGTCCGCCGCTGCACCGGCGGCCTGATCTGCCCGGCCCAGAAGGTCGAGCGATTGAAGCATTTCGTGTCGCGCAACGCCTTCGATATCGAGGGCTTCGGCTCGAAGCACGTCGTCGCCTTTCTGGAAGACGGACTGATCGAGACGCCGGCCGGCATCTTCCGCCTGCACGAGCGGGCGACCGAGCTGAAAGAAAGGGAAGGCTGGGGCGACCAATCGGTCGACAACCTGCTGGGCGCGATCGAGGACCGGCGCCGGATACCGCTGCACCGGCTGATCTACGCGCTCGGCATCCGGCAGGTCGGCGAGGCGAGCGCCCGGCTGCTCGCCCGGCACTACGGATCGTTCGGCGCCTGGTGCGCGGCCATGCGCCAGGCGGCGGCGGAACGGGAGCGCAACCCGGAGGCGGCCAAGCCGGCCGAAATCGGCGAGGCTTTCGCCGACCTGTGCAGCATCGACCAGGTCGGGCCGGGCATGGCGGACGATCTGGCCGCCTTTTTCGGCGAGCCGCACAATCTTGCCGTACTCGACGACCTGACCGGCGAGCTGGATGTCGAAGACGCGGAGGAAGTCGCCACAGAATCGCCGGTCGCCGGCAAGACCGTCGTCTTCACGGGGACGCTGGAACGGGTGGGCCGGAGCGAGGCCAAGGCGCGCGCCGAAGCCCTGGGCGCCAAGGTGGCCGGATCGGTCTCGAAGAAAACGGATCTCGTTGTCGCCGGGCCGGGCGCAGGGTCCAAGGCCAAAAAGGCCGAAGAACTGGGAATCGAGATTCTGACCGAGGACGCGTGGTTCGCCCTGATCGACGGGTGAAGCGACGCAATTCATCCGGGCGGCCCGCCACAACTTTGCGCATGGGCAGTCTGCCAATCCGTCGCTTTGCTTCCGCCGGGCTGCGCGGCACACTCTGCGCCCTCTCTCAAGGCCCTGACCGGACCCTTTCTCCTTGCGCCTCAGTCTCAAGTCTTTCGGCGGCGTCTCACGTGCGTTGGCGCACCGGGAATACCGCTTCTACGTCAGCGGGCATGTCGTCCACGTCATGGGCTGGTGGGGCAACCGGATCGGCCTGGGCTGGCTGGCCTGGGAACTGACGCGCTCGCCCTCCTTCCTCGGCATCATTGCGTTCGCTTCGCTGATCCCGGTCATGGTCATCGGGCCGTTCGCCGGCGCGCTGGCCGACCGTTACGGCCATCGGCGCGTCGCGCTGCGCTCCGGAACCGGCCTGTTCCTGACGACCTTCGCCATCGGCGCCATCGCGCTTGCCGGACATATGACGGCGCCCCTGCTGGTCGCGCTCACCCTGCTCCAGGGTCTGTTCTTCGGCATCGACTTCCCGGCGCGCCAGTCCCTGATCCCGCAACTGGTGGACCGGGCGTCCATTTCCGCCGCTGTCGCGTTCAACGCCAGTTCGTTCCACCTGGGCGCGTTCATCGGGCCGCTGATCGCCGGATTGCTGATCACCAGGATCGGCAGTGGCGCATCTATCCTCATGTCCGCCTGCACCTCGGCCTGGATGCTGACCATGATCTGGCTGATCCGGCGCGACCCCGTTCGGCCGCGCGAACCCGGCGCGCCGGGTATCCTCGCCGATCTGGTCGAAGGCTTCCGCTATGTCGGCCGGACGCCGTCACTCCTGTTCCTGCTCAGCCTGTCGTTTGCCGGCGGCCTGCTGATCCGGCCCTTCCACGATCTGCTGCCCGGCTTCGCCGATACCGTCTTCGGCCGCGGCGCGGAAGGGCTGGCGACGCTCAACGCCGCGGCCGGTCTGGGCGCCCTGGCCGGCGCGCTGTTCCTGCTGGTCCGCGGGCGGACCGAAGGCCTGACCCGGATCATGCTGACCGGCGCCTTCGCTGCCGGTTCCGCCCTGCTTCTGTTTACGCTTACCGAAAGATTCTGGCTGGCGGCCGGGTTCATCTTCCTGGTCTCCCTGTCGCTGCTGTCGGTGCAGGTCGGGTCCAACAGCCTTCTGCAAACCATCGCCCGGCCGGACATGCGCGGCCGAACGATCAGCATGAGTTCGTCCGTATCGGTCGGCGGCCCGGCGCTCGGCGCCCTGATCATGGGCTTCCTGGCCGACCGGTTCGGACTGCAGACGGTTCTGGGATTATCGGCGGTGGCCGGCATCGTGATCTATATCGTTCTGGCGCCGGCGCTGCTTCGCCACCGGAAGTCCATGGAGCACGATCACCATCGCCAGATAGACGTCGCCCCGGCTAGCTGACCTTCAACACAACTTTCCCGATCGCTTCGCGCCGATGGAATATGGCTGCTCAACGAATGGAGACCGCCTCATAGATAACCGAGGCCCTTTAGCCAATCAATGAGCCGACGAACAGTCCTACGGTCCAACAAGCGCTGCGACTCAAGAGCGGTATTTCAAGCGTACATGAGAGAGTCGCCGCGACCAGAAGAACGGCGACAACCGAGACACTCCAAACGAAAATCCTGCGCCCCATTCCGCTAGTCCCCTGTTTGGACCCGGCCGACAAAGAAGACCGGAAAGTGCCGAATAAACCGCGAAGCATGCTACCTGTCTCCTACTGGGTGCGGACAAGGTATTCCTCAACGTGCAGAAGATTGATAGTCCCGGTATCTGATTACTTGCGATATCGACTGGCACTCGATCCCGCGTCCAGCCGGTGGCGCCGCCCCTCCGAAACAAGCCCGGCCCCCAGACCTACAGCCGCCAAATCTAGAAGTGCCGCAACGAAATCAAGCGCCTGTGTCAGCGATTGGCAGGTTCCGCCCTTTTTTCTTCAGCTGGAAAACCGGGAGCACTGTTTTTCGACTTTCTGCTCTTCGTACTAACCGTCGAAGGGAGGCGCAGGAACCGGTGCGTCCTAGCTGACCTTCAGCACAATCCTTCCGACGGCCTCGCGCCGTTCCAGCATGGCAAAGCCGGCCCGGAAATCCTCCAGCGGCAGTTCGGCATGCACGGGCATCCGGGTCTTTCCTTCCCGCGCAAGCGCCCAGATCGCATCGAGATTCTCCTTTCCCCGATCCGGGAAGCGGCGCCCGTATTCGCCGGCGCGAACGCCGACCACGCTGAAGCCCTTGATCAGCGGCATGTTTGTGGCGACTTCGGCAATCCGGGCCGAGGTGAAGCCGATTACGAGCAGGCGGCCGTCGAAGGCGATGCAGCGCACCGACTCGTCGAACATATCGCCGCCGACCGGGTCGAAGATGACGTCTGCGCCGCGACCGCCCATCAATTCCTTGACCGGCTCGCGAAAGCCGTCGCCGGTTTCGAGCACATGGTCGGCGCCCGCCGCTTCGAGCGCAGCGGCCTTGGCAGGGCTGCCCGTTGTGGCGATGACCCGCGCGCCCAGCACCTTGCCAAGGCCGACCGCCGCCATGCCGGTACCGCCGCTCGCGCCGTGGACCAGAAGGGTCTCGCCCGGCTGCATCGCGGCGCGGCGCACCAGCGCGACATAGGCCGTGAGATAGGCGACCTGGTAGGCCGCGGCCTCGGTATCGGACAGGCCGGGCGGTTTCGGGCGCAGTTGTCCGGCCGGAACCTTCAAGAAGCCGGCAAAGCTGCCGTACCGCGCCGCGCCCGCCACCGCATCCCCGAACCGGAATGCCGTCACCTCGGGCCCGACGGCCGCCACAGTCCCGGCGACATCCATGCCCGGCACGAACGGCGGCGGCGGTTTGAGCTGATAGCCGCCCCGGCACATCAGCAGGTCCGGAAAGTTGATGCCGGCCGCCCGAACCTGCACGAGCACCTCGCCGGGACCCGGTGCCGGCAGGGCGACATCGCGGATCGCCGTGCCGGAAAAATCCTCGCTCAGGCGTTCGCAGACTACGGCGCGCATCGCTCGGTCGTCCCGGTCTGGCTCTCGGACCTTGTCACCTGCTCTCCTTCCGGAACGTGTCCGATTCTATCGAAACCGCCGCTTCGGATAGAGAAGATCGGAAATCCGGGGCCCGGGGCCGCAGGCATGGGCCTTTCTGGTCGCAGGGCATTTGTAACCGATCGGGGCGCCGGCCGGGAAGCGCGGCCTATCCCGCCTGCCGCCGCATGAACACGCCGTCGATCTGGAGCTGGCGGGCGATGTGGCGGCTGAAATAGCCGGGGATGAAGAGATGGGCGGCGTAGCCGAGCGATTCCATTCGGTCGAGCATGGCGCGCCAGTCGGTTTCGCCCTCGTAGATAGGCTCGATCGAGAGTTCGAGCTGCCAGCCGGCGATGCGCGCCATGACGGGTTCCGCGCCGTCCAGCACCGCGCTTTCGTAGCCCTGGGTATCGGCCTTGACGAAGGCCGTGTCATCGTCGCGGACATAATCGCCAAACACGGTGACGAGCCGACGCAGCGTCACGGTCTCCCGACCGACCATCGCGGACGACGGGGTGAAGCGCATCGCGCTCCCGGCGAGCGGCAGGGCCGAGCTCATGTCGGTCTCGGCGGAGATGTTGAGCGCGATCTCGCCGTCCGCGCCGCCGATCGCCATGGCCGGCGCGACCTGCCAGTTGCCGTCGGCCGCGGCCCGCTCCTCCAGCGCCGGGCGCACGGCCGATTGCGGCTCGAAGGAGACGATCCGGCCGCGCCACCCGGCGCGCCGCAGATAGCCGCCGTATTCGCCCCTGTGAGCGCCGATATCGAGCACGACGGTGACGCCGAAATGCCCGAGGATCGTCACCAGATTTTCCCAGTGGGTCGGTTTCGGTTTCCGGCTCATGCCGAAGCCTCCTGCCCGGATTTTTTGTCCGTCGGGCGGCGGCCGAGCCGCCACAGGATGAACGGCCCGAACAGCGCGCCCAGCGCCATGGTCGCGAAGGCGACCATCCAGCCGGTTTCCGACGCGCCGCCGGCCAGATCGAGCGCGATGCCGACGGCGGTCGTGCCGAGGAAACCGGCACCGAAGCCGAGGGTCGAGTGCAGCGCCAGCGTCGCGCCCCGCCGCCCGGCCGGCGCGGCGGCGATGGCCCCGGCAGTCAGCGACGCCGAATCGGCCAGCAGCGGGATGCCGTAGAA
This sequence comes from Rhodospirillaceae bacterium, assembly GCA_028819475.1. NCBI lineage: Bacteria > Pseudomonadati > Pseudomonadota > Alphaproteobacteria > Rhodospirillales > Rhodospirillaceae > Rhodospirillaceae bacterium. The sequence continues at coordinate 3,164 of JAPPLJ010000031.1, read as the reverse complement.
CAGCCCGACCAGGCAGACCAGCCAGTAGGGTGCACCGGCCAGCGCCCCCAGCGCCAGCGCCGTGACGGCGGAGAGAAGCATGACGCAGGCGATGGTGCGCCGCCGCCCGGCGCGCATGGCGATTTCGTTGCCGACGATGCTGGCCGGCACGCCGACCAGCCCGATCACCGTGGCGACGAGGGTGGGCGCGAGCCAGAGCGGCGCCCCGCCTTCCTGCGCCGCGACCCAGGTGAGATAGGCGACCAGCCAGCCGCGCAGGGCGAACAGTTCCCAGACATGGCCGGCATAGCCCAGGATATAGCCCATGGTCGGCGGGCTGCGCAGCACGGGGCGGACGTCCAGCAGATGGCCGACCGGCAGCTGGCGCTCCGTCAACGGCCGCGTCGTGGCGGCGACCGCGAGCCCGGCGATCCAGGCCCCGGCCGCCGCCAGCCCGAAGGCCCAGCGCCAGCCCAGCAGGTCGCCGGCGATGCCGGCGAACAGGAAGGACAGGCCCGAGCCGATGCCGAAGGTCGCCGTGTAGAAGGCGATGTAGCGCGACTGTTTCGGCCCCTCGAGCCGGTCGGTCAGCACGCGCAGGCCGGGCATGTAGACCCCGGCCAGGCCGATGCCCATCAATGTGTGCAGGACGGCGGCGCTCAAGAAGCCGTCGGCGAGCAGCGCGAAGCCGAGCTGGGCCGCGCCCGACAGCGCCGCCGCAGAGAGAAAGACCCACAGGGCATCGAACCGGTCGGTCAGCAGCACCAGGATCGCCACCGACGCCATGTAGCCGCCGAAATAGGCGCCGTTGACGATGCCGGCCTCGGTGTTGCTGAGTTGCCATTCGACCATCAGGCCCGGCATCAGCGCCGGGAAGGTCGCGAAGCCGAGCATGCCGAGCGACTGCGCCAGGCACAGCACGAAGACGAGGCGAACGGCGCCGCTCACGGCGATGCTTCGAACGGATTCATGGGCTCGGCTGTCCGCTCAGTGCGCCGCCAGAGCCGCCTCTATAGCCTTGGCGACGGCCAGGTTCCTGCGGTCGCCCAGTGTCTCGCCGACGACCATCAGGCCGACCGGCGCCTCGCCCGGGCGATGGATGGGCAGGGTCGTGGCGCAGCGGTCGAGGAAGTTGAACGCCGCGGTATTGCGCAGCATGACGAGGTTGGCCTCGCCGAAAGCGGCATCGTCGCCTTCCAGGTCGGCGATCCGCGGCGCGACGCGCGGGTTGGTCGGCATGAGGACGGCGTCGAACGGGGCGGTCAGTGCATCGGCCTCCCGGCAATAGCGGGCTCTCGCCTGCAGCAGGTCGACATAATCGGCGCCACTTATATTTGCGCCGTTCAGGATGCGCGCCGCCACCCGGTGGTCGAAATCCTGCGGGCGGATTTCCAGGTCCCGGCGGTGCAGGGCCAGAGCCTCCGCCGCCGCGAGCCCGCCGGCGGTGCTGAGCCGCGGGATGTCGGCGAGGATCGCGAAGAGCAGGTCGATCAGCCGGGCGCCGGCCGCCGAGAGGCGGGTCAGCGCCACCTCGAAGGCCGCGACGACCGGTTCCTCCAGCCCGTCCAGGACCAGAGACTGCGCGATGCCGAGGCGCAGGCCCTTCGCGGGAATGTCGGGCAGCGGCGCCGGGTCCTCGCCGGCCATCACGGCGTCGATCACGGCGCAGCAGTCGACCGAGGCGGCGAGCGGGCCGATGCTGTCGAGGGAGAAGGAGAGCGGGAAGCAGCCATCCTGCGGCACGCGCCGCGCCGTCGGCTTGAAGCCGGCGAGGCCGCAAAGCGCCGCGGGAATGCGGACCGAGCCGCCGGTATCGGTGCCGATGCCCGCGATCGCCATGCCGTCGGCGACCGAGACCGCCGCGCCGGAGGAGGAGCCGCCGGGAATCCGCCGGTTCTCCCGGTCCCATGGATTGGCCGGCGTGCCGTAGTGCGGATTGATACCGATGCCGGAATAGGCGAACTCGGTCATGTTGGTCCGCCCGACGAGGATCGCCCCGGCGCCCTTCAGCCGGCGCACGATGGCGGCGTCGGCGGGGGCCGGCTCCGCATCCTGCCGGATGATCGACCCGGCCCGGGTGGTCTCGCCGGCCACGTCGAACAGGTCCTTGATCGAGACCGGCATGCCGGCGAGCGGGCCGAGATCGACGCCGGCTGCGCGCATCGCGTCGGCGTGCTGCGCCTGTTGCCGGGCCGCCGCGCCGTAGTGGTGGAGGAAGACGAGACCGCCCTCCCCGTCCGGCGCCTCGGCCCGGGCGCAGGCTTCGTCGACCAGCGCGGCGGCGGTCGTGTCGCCCGCGGCGATGGCGGCCCGCTGGCGGGCGATGGTGTCGAGGGGCGGCGTTGGCGGCATGGGACGGCTCCGGACGGCAGCGGACGAATCGCGATTGTCCTTACCGGAAGCGCGCCGTCATGGCGAGCGCGGGACGGACCGGCGCTATTGCAGGCATGTCATGAAATGTCATGATTCGTCATGTTTCTCCGTTTCCGGCCGAATGCCGCGCCTCTGGTCCGGCAGCCCCTCCCCGGGAGATTCCGTTGCGAAAAAGGGCACTGACCGAATCCCCCTCCCCTTGGGATTCCTCTGCGAAAGGGTGTGCCGGACGGGCCAGACGCCGGGAAACGGCCGAATTTTGAATGAATATTCAAAATCAGTTTGCCCAAGTCTTTGAAATCGCTCTGTTTTTTGGAATTAAACAGACCGTTCTAAATAATACGTTTTTTTGCACCCGGCGTCCCTAACCCTTTGGAATCGTTGGAAAGACGCTTCTCGGAAGTGCGCAAAAACACTTTCGATAGGAATTTTTCCAGTCGCCTGGCCGAGCGGGAGCGCCGGTCGACACCGGGGGCGGCACCGCCGGGCAGGATCGGGGGCACGATGGCCCGGCGGAATCGGAGGGTCGAACCGGACGGGGTCCGGCCGTCAAGCCCAATGGCGCATGGGGCGGCGCACAGGATGGCCGACTGGCGGCGGGCCGGAGAGCGGGAAAGACGGAACGGTCCCGCACGGTCCTCCGCCGGTTTCTTCGTTTGCTTCTTTTGGGGGAGCGTCGGCCGGCCGCGGCAGGCGCACTTCGGGCGTTGACAGAGCCGATATAGGGCGCGGGCTCCGCCATGTCAAGGAATATTAAGGCTTTATTCTAATCGCGTAGTGGTGTCTCATATTTGTCACAGACAAGCCATTCT